>NZ_DASWWZ010000065.1:0-5115 GCF_036405755.1 Schlesneria sp. | reverse complement strand
TTCTTGTGGTTGTCGACCGCTTCAAGTCGGCGCTTCTCGTCGGGATCGCCCAATGCTCCTTCGCCGTCGCACATGATCAGCACGCTGGTCACACCATGATCGTCAGCACGCTTCTTGAGTTCGCCCAGGTACTTCGTGTCAGTCGCCTTGTCCTTGAAGAACTGATTGACGTATTCGATCCCGTCGATTCCGAATTCGGTCTTGCTGATCTTGGCGAAGTCCAGCGGATCGGCCTTCTTTTCGAAGAATGTACGATGCAAGGACCATTGAGCCAGCGAGATCTTGTAGAGCGGAGCCTTGCCGTCATCGGCCAGGAGTCCGCGCGTCATTGAGGAGGCGGTTGCCGTCGCGAGCAGGCCTGCGGATGCCGAAAGGAAGCCGCGACGCGAAAGTTGCAGAGTCATTGAGTTCACCTTAAACAGTCAAAAATATGCTGAAAGAGTCATCGCTCGTGATGTCTCTATATCGCATGGATCCCCCTTGCGGAAGGATCTGCGTGGTAATCATTTCAGATGGTGGCTGTTGTGGAAACAGGGGAACCACGATTGAGCAGATTGACATTTCCCATCCGCGCGAATTCCTCTAGATTTCCCCGCACGATTTTGCTCGCGGTCAGAGTGGCAGAGTTCGGTCTTATGACGGGGTCAGTAAACCACGTTGCAGGGGATCTCCTTCTACTGCTCTGCTGACCGCGTAGGATCGTTACTTTCGCAAAGTCAAGTTGTTTACAAGGATGTCGACAACGCAGGGTCCCCGAGTAGGGAACGGCCTTGCGAATCGATGGAGCTCCTCAAGTGAAGATTCGAAGTCGCTGGTTAACCAAATTTGCCGCATTTACCGCTGTGGCGACCTTCCGTCTCCTCTTCTGGACATGCCGTAAAAAGTTCCTGGGCGATGTTCTCGAACAACGCATGGATCCAACGGTCAATGATGAACACTTTGTGCTGAGTGTCTGGCACGATGCCCTGCTGCTGCCAACATTCGCGGCCCCCAAATGGCTGCGGAAGCGATGCTGCTGTCTCGTCAGCCAGCATCAGGACGGTTCCTACCTGGCTGACGCCATGGCCTGGATGGACTACACGACCGTGCGAGGGTCGAGCCGACGAGGTGGTGTTGAAGCACTGAGACAATTGCTGACCGATACTGCAGGTAAGCATATTATCGTCACTCCTGATGGACCTCGTGGACCCCGTCGCGTCATGAAACCTGGTGTCGCGTTCATCGCCTCTCAAACCGGACGTCGACTTCTGCCGGGAGCATTCGTCGTCAAAAACGGGTGGCGAGTGAAAGGGAGCTGGACGGATCTCGTCATTCCTATGCCCTTCACGACGATCTACCTGATTACCGGCCGTCCTGTCTCGATTCCCCAGGACACCCCACGTTCTGAACTGACCCAATATGTCGCCGCTGCTCAACAGGCGATGGACGAGATAAATGAAGAAGCCGAGCGTCTTGCCGGTCGAAATTCCCCGCAATCGGCGTTTCCCTCCGCGAAGGCGGCCTGAGCCACGAAGGCCACCCTCGGTTACTGAGCTCTCAATCAGAGCAGTCGTTCCCCCTTAGTGAATGAATCAATCCTGGTCCCGATAACTGATCGCTGTCAGGACGAGGGCCAGTTTGTCAAATAGCGACTTCCTTCCTATCGCGGCCGTCTGGCGGTTGTCGCAAACTGCACACGATGCGAAAGTTCCTAGCTGTTCTCCGGAGCAGGGGATGTCGCTGCAGCTGCCAGTTGCGTCAATTGATCAATGGCCGATCGGTAATCGGTTTCATCGAAGATCGAACTTCCTGCCACAAAGATCTGACAACCTGCTTCAGCCGCAGATGCGATTGTCGGGCCCGCAATTCCACCATCGATCGAAATCAGCGTCTGAGGTGACACGAGCGTTCGCAGTGTGCGGACTTTCTCAAGCACTTCGGGCATGAACTTCTGACCGCCGAATCCTGGTTGAACGCTCATCACAAGCACCAGATCACATGCGGCGAGATAGGGTTCGATCTGGGCCACTGGAGTTCCCGGATTGATCGCCAGTCCTGACTGCAGTCCGGCGGCCCGGATTCGCTTCAGCAGGTCTGACGGGTCTGGAACGGCTTCAATATGGATGGTGATCGCGTCGCATCCCGCCTTGATGTAGTCATCGAGGTACTTGGCGGGATCGCTGATCATGAGATGCGCGTCGAAGAACGCTTTGGTTCTGGCCCTGACACTCGCAATCACCATGGCGCCATAGGTTAGATTGGGGACAAAATTCCCGTCCATAACGTCCCAATGCACCCAGTGAGACCCCGCGGAGACCAGTCGATCGATTTCGCGGTTCAAGTCACCAAAATCGCATTTGAGCATCGAAGGAGCGACAATCGGAGGCTTATAGAGTTCGAGGGAAATCGACATGTTTTTCTCGCATGATTTCTGGCTGACGCGTCGACATATCTGAATCAGGCCGATTCTTCTCTGACCAGTCGAAAGACCGTCAGTTCAGGCCTGACGTTGATTCTGACTCTCATACTATGCCCCAGCGCTCGATTAACATAGAGGTGCCGACCGTCCTCGAGCGAAATTTCCCCAGCAGCATATCTCTTATTGCCGATCGGCAGGATCGGAGGGCCAAACCAGGGTGGCTTAACTTGGCCACCGTGCGTATGTCCCGACAGGATCCAGCCGCGATAGTCATACCAGACGGGGAGATCGACGACGTCTGGATTGTGGCACAGGATCAGTGTCGGCAGGCTGAAGTCCGAGTCGGCGAGGACTCGCGGTCCGCCGAAATTGGGACCCCAGTAATCATCAAACCCAACGATCTGCAGACCCCTCACAAACTTCGAGCGGTTTCGCAGAATCTGAATCCCGGCGTCTTCTGCGATTCGAGCAACGACGCTGGCGGCAGAGAGATCGTTCCACTGGTGTCCATAATCGTGGTTGCCGAGGATTCCCAGCGTGGCGAGTTTGCCCTGCGGAAAATGCTTCAGCACACGCTCCATCTTCTTAATCGGCAGGCTGCCGTCCCGGTGCAGCGTCAGGAAGTCACCCGTAAACACCACGAGGTCTGGAGCCCATTCCGAGACCTGTTGAAACGCCTGTATCAAAAATCGGTCGTCGACCTCGTGGCCGATGTGAACGTCACTGATCTGTACCAGCGTCCGATTTTCCAACTCGGCAGGAAGACCTCGGATCGGAAGCGGGCGATGAACCACTTCAATCCAGTGTGGCTCCACGTGCAAGGAGTAATAACCGACCCCCGCAGTACCAGCGACGAACGACCCCGCCACCCGTCTCAGCCAGTGACGACGCGTCACCGGGGGAGCCTGACGACTGGAATCCGCAGATGAAATGTCGTGGTTTAGGGGCATCGATCCCTCGTGGTCTCGCGGCTGGTGGTCATACTCCATCAAGACTCGCTACATAACCGTCGAGGATTACTCGATCTCAAAGCGAGCCGCCATGGGCATGCGCCGGCCACTGCCGAAGGCTCGGGCCGAAAGCTTGATTCCTGGCGGCATCTGACGCCGCTTGTATTCGTTCCGGTCGAGTTTTTTCGCGACCCAGCGGACTGTTTCGATCGGGAAGGATTTCCCCACGGTTGCCACCGATTCCTCTCGCTCGATCAGGCCCTCGAGGATTCCGTCCAAGATGGGATATGGGGGGAGCGAATCCTGATCGAACTGATTCGGGGCCAGTTCGGCACTGGGGGCTTTGACGAGGACGTTCCGGGGAATTACTTCGCGTTTTTCGCGAACGTCGTTGATGTAGTGACAGACGGCGTAAACGTCCCGCTTCAACAGGTCCGCCAGCACGGCGAAGCCTCCGGCCATGTCGCCGTAGAGGGTACAATATCCGACCGCCAGTTCGCTCTTGTTTCCTGTCGCCAGCGGCAGCCAGCCATAGTGATTGCTCCGCACCATCACGATTGCGCCGCGGATACGGGCCTGAAGATTCTGATCGGCCAGTCCGGCAGGGGCCGCAGCCAGATCCGCGCCGATGATCGCCAGAGATTCGTAGGCCTTGTGAACTGCGTCGATCGGAACCACTTCGGCATTGATTCCCAGTCGCGTGGCCAGTGCTTCGGCGTCATCGACACTGTGTCCGGTGCTGTAGCGGCTGGGCATCATGATTCCGTGTACGTTGCTCGCACCACAGGCCTCGGCAGCGATATAGGCTGCCAGTGTGCTGTCAATCCCTCCGGACAGTCCAAGCACACAGCCGGTGAACCCCGACTTCTGCATATAGTCCTTCAGGCCCAGAATCAACGCATCCAGCAGTTGAGCCGGGACGGGGGCCGCTTCCACGGCGATGGGGGAGCCCAACTGATCGAGGTCGATCAACTGCAGGTCTGGCGCGAACCCTTTCAGTTGCTGAACGACTCGCCCCTGGGCGTCCAGAACAATGCTGTTGCCATCGAAGACCAGATCATCGTTTCCACCGACTTCGTTCACGAAGAGAAACGGGACCTGGTGCCGATTGACATGCCGTTTGAGGATTGCCTCGCGCCGTGAAGCCTTGTTCACTTCAAACGGGCTGGCCGAGACATTAATCAGGACATCAATCCCACCGGCAGCCAGTTCTGCGATTGGATCCGGGTAGCTGATCGGGTCTGTATGGTGGAAGGTGTCACGCTCACCCCACCAGGCGTCCTCACAGATATGCAGACCCATTCGCAGGCTGCGAAATGTGACGGGAGCAATCCGGTCTGTCGGTCGGAAGTAACGTCGCTCATCAAAGACGTCATAGTTGGGAAGGAGTGACTTCTGTACCGTGGCGACGACTTTGCCGTTCTCCAGGAGACTGGCGGCGTTCGCAATTCGGTCTGCCGGGACATTCCACTCGGTTGGGTGGCCGACAATCAGTCCCACTCCCGCGGGAATTTGCCTGGCCAGCTTTTCGACGGCCTGATCACAGGCGGCAGCGAACCCTTCGCGCAGCAGCAGGTCCTTGGGGGGATACCCTGAAATGACCAGTTCCGAACAGACCACCAGGTCTGCCCCCATCGCCACAGCTCGCTCGGTCGCTTCAACGATGAGACGACAATTGCCGGTGATATCCCCAACTGTGGGGTTCAGTTGAGCGAGAGCGATTTTCATTTCAGGAGCTTTCCACTTGAGATTTCACGCAAACGATTT
>NZ_DASWWZ010000064.1:0-6804 GCF_036405755.1 Schlesneria sp. | reverse complement strand
GCCGACATTTCCGACATTGATCATCGCGCAGACCGTCACACGTCGTAAAAACCTGAACCGACCACGCCCCCAACAGGACGTGGTCGGTTTTTTGATTTCAATCGGTCATCGGACCAGACGGCGTCTCAGCGTCTCTTCAGGCCGAATTTGATCGGCCCCTACGGCGGAATGGCGTTCGGGAACCGCGACTACTGCGCCGCATCCCAGTCGGATGTCTCTTCGCTTAACTCCTCAGGACGGGCCGCTGCGGAATTGCCCGATGAGAATTCCATCTCATCGAGTTCAAACCGGGCATCGCGCAGGTTCTGCTCTCCCAGGCCGGCGGCGTCGTCATGGAAGTCTGCGGTGACCACTTGTGAGCGCCGGGGTTCCAGGTCTACATCCATGTCGATGTGCTGCGTGGCATTCACCTGCCGGATGGGGGACGATTCGCGACGCGGAGTATTCATGGGGGTGTCGTCGGCAAGAGCCGTATCCGGAAGCGTCTGGGCAACCAGGTTCTGGCTGGGGTTCCGCTTCTGAAGTTCTGCCAGTGCTTTCGCGGCATTCTTCAGGTTGGGATCGAGCGTTAATGCTTCCGTATAGCGATCCTCGGCCAGTTCAAGCTGGCCTCGCTCTGCGTGAATATAGGCCATGCAGGCGAGTGACTCGGCGGGGGTGTTCACTCGGCTCAGCAGTCCCATGCACTCGTTCATCTTGCCGTTTAATCCCAGAACCAGAGCCAGGTTATTCGTCGACCGTGGATCGTTAGGACTGTGACGAAGCGCTTCTCGCAACACCACCTCGGCTTCAGCGAGATTCTTCGTCAGATAGTAGGTGTAGCCCATGTCTGCCAGCAGCCTGACATTGGTCGGATCGAGCGACTGAGCCTGGCTATAGTAACTTTGAGCTTCGGTATACCGTTCCAGCTTCGTACTCACGACACCCAGACGATGCAGGTAGTCAGGATTTCTGGGGTGTTTTTCGTGCAGGTCGAGATAGATCTCGCGAGCACCTTCGTAATCGCCTTGTCGCTCCATGTCGTTCGCCGTCACGTATTGCCCGGCAATTTGATCATGGTAGGCTTGCAGCCGACTCGGGGTCGCGGTGGGAGACAAGGTCGAGACACAGCCGCATTGCAGGAAGAATCCCATGGCGACAGAGGTGATTGCGACAATCCGCATGGCCAAAATCCTTGCTGCAGGGAAGGGACCGCGGGGTGACTCGGTTGATAGGGAGATCAACAGAAATGAGTGCGAGACCGGCCCAGGTCCAGTTTCACTAGTTCGGTTGCACGGTCTGGCGGGCTTGAGTCAAATTTGCGGCGGACAGAAGATTTTCTCAAGTTTTTCACGCGACTCGTCTTTGTGGCATGCCGGGCCTCGTCTCGCCCCAAGCGTCATCGCGTGCAGGGCAGTCCGGAATTTTTCCGGCTCAGTCCCACATCCGACTTCTCGGGGGTAAGATCCTGATCGACTCACATCGATCAATTTTGTTCAATCCCATGATTTCACCTCAGGAGGAGTCATCACATGTCAGATTCGCAACTGCCAGACGCAACTCACGGTTTCAGTCGGCGGAAGGTTCTCGGATCGGCAATCGCTGCCGCTGGCGCCGCGACGGCGGTCATGCGTGGACCCTGGGGAATGGCCACTGCCGCTGAACCGGCGGCCACCGGGGTCACCCGCGGGAAACGCTATGCAATGAAGAAGTCGATCAATCTCTGGGCGTTTCCCTACCCCGAGAAAATGTCGCTCGAACAATGTCTTCGCCTGGCGAAAGATGCAGGCTTTGATGGGATCGAACTGAACTACGATCTGGACAGCGAACTCTCGCCCAAGTCGGGTACGGCCGAGTTCACCAAAATCCGTCAACTGGCGGACAAGATCGGGATTGCGATCAGCGGCCTGTGTTCGTTCCTCTTCTGGCCCTATCCGCTCACAAGCAACGACCCCGCCAAGCGCGCCCGTGCCATGGAACTCGCGGGGCTCATGACCAAGGCCGCGCATGATCTGGGAACCGAGAATCTGCTGGTGGTTCCCGGAGCCGTCCATATTCCCTGGCGTACGGACTATGAACCGGTCGCGAATGATGTCTGTGATCAGCGCGCGAAAGAAGCGATCGGGAAGCTGCTGCCGACCGCCGAGAAACTGAAGATTCACATGAACATCGAGAACATCTTCTTCAACGGTTATCTGATGACCCCGATGGAGATGGCGGCCTTCGTCGATGGATTCCAGTCCGAGTACCTGCAGGTCCATTTTGATACCGGGAACATCATGCAGTACCAGTTCCCCGAGCACTGGATTGCGTATCTCGGGAAGCGGATTCGAAACGTCCATCTGAAGGAATTTACGAAGAAGGGGACTGATTCGTCGCTGGAAGCATTCCGCCCACTGCTGGACGGTACGACCAACTGGCCTGCGGTCCTCGACGCACTCGAAGCCACCGGCTACGACCGCTATCTGACGTTCGAATACTTCCACCCTTACCAGTACTGGCCCGAAGCCCTGGTCTATCAGACCGGCGATTCCCTGGATCGCATGCTCGGCAAGAAGTAGGCGATGTCCGTCACGCTCGAACGGAATCACGATTTGCCAGGTCGCTCGGACGAGAAGAGGGACTGAGTCTCAATGCTCGCCGAGCGCCTCGCTGTCGTTTCGAGCAGACAGGCGGACCAGTGTTTTCAGGCGGATGTTCTCACCCATGAACAGGGCTGACACAGCCGATGGACCCCGGGTGCAGTAGTGCGCATCCGGACGGGACGAAGAGGATTCGTAAACGTCGAATTTCTGATTTGTCTAGATGCTGTTCACAGTTATGCTCGATGTTTTGTTGATCGGACTTCAGTGGACGATGGCTCGCAGTGCATCGCGGCTTGCGGCGTTTTCCTGGGGCTTCGGGAGCGTCTCCTTGTTCTTCGGAGTGTTCATTATCATCGGGTGCTTCTATCCGCCTGCTCAAAAAGCAACTGAAGCAGTACGAGTTTATGCAGCGGCCTCGAATCGATTGAAGGTTCCACTTGAGAAAGTCTGTGCTCAAATTCCCTTCCAGCACGACACTGCCATTCGAGCCCGTCCCCGGTTTTCATCCGATTGTTAGCCATGCCGGTAGTCTCGGCCACCCGTTGAGGAGATTCAGCAAGAGATCCCAGCTCGCCGGAAACTTGGTCCGCCTCGCCACCGCGCCAGCATGACTGACAGCAATGCGTTGAAATAGGCTGAAGGTACAAGCGTTCGTGGATGGCGTGACGATTTCCTGAGACCGTTCGAGAAGCCTCCCAGATCAAGTTGGCCTGGTGTCTTGATCGCGATCGTGAGCTGGGATTCATCGATCAATCGACGACGAATCTTGTTTCGAACGGCGGCCATTCGCCGACGAACGTGTGGCCGCCGAAGAACAGAGGACCGATGTGCGCTCTGTCGCAGGGGCGATCGAGACAATCGGGAAACCGATCCAGCGCCAACATCTCCGCAAGGACCCTGGCCTCCGTGTTGTCTCTCTTGCGAGTGTTTTGAGCAATCAATCACCCGACAACTGATGGCTGGGCGCGTCCCAAGCTTCATTCACACTCCCGCATCGTCATCTGCCAATGAACGGCCTCGGACACCTCCAGGCGGCAGTATCAATCACGACCGGCTCCGTAATTCTCATATTCTCTCAAATTCTTTGAGATTCTTTGAGACAAACAGCTGTCAATTCTCGCTCAAAAGTGAGAGGTGGAAGTGTGCATGGCGATGTCGATCGAGATCACGCGCCGAAAGCTTTTGAGAGGAGTGATTTCGGTGTTTTCAGATTCACTTCGCGATCGCACGAATCGACACGTGTTTGAGGACTCGCCGCAGAGCAACACGGACACGACCGAATTATTGAACAATTGTCGAGAGAAAAGCTTCTATGTTTCGGACCGCAGGGAATACGAGTTTTGTTGGTGGATTAATGAGTGCAATGACTAATTGCTGTTTTTCAAGGGATTCGAAGATGCGCGCGTCGACAGGCATGATCGTCACTGGCCTCACCATCATATCATTCATCTCATCGCTCAGTGGCAACCCTGTTCATGCGGGGCCAGTGACATACGGAGGAATGTACGTTCACGGAACTGGGGTCAGCCCCATGACAGACAGCGAGGGCAACCTGATAGCGAACCCTGAGTACAATTCGAGGCAGACTTTCTATGAGTCCAATACGGGCCTTTCAAAATCCGATAGCTTGACGAGCTACACCATGACGTACGAGGGAATAAAGGGTGTCAACGCAGCTACTTCCATCGTGTCCAGAAACGGGAATTTAGGAGTGTATGCGGCGACGAGCGGGCCAGCTCCCTCCGTGGCGAGGAGTGGCGTCTCTTGGAGTGACAGCGTTCAACTCGTGCCGCCTTCCGTGGGCGGACATCGCTTAAGCGACAGCCTGATATTCAACTTCAGGATTGAAGGCCAACTCGAAACAAGAGCTCCGGAATTCGGATACGGTGGGAGTCAAATTACAGCGACCCTGTTCGACCAGGAGTATTTTAATTCGCTGAAGACGAACGTTGATGATCCTGGAGATAAGACACTTGTAATCAGAGACGATGTGGGCAGCCGATTAAGATTGACCGACGGCTATGCTAATTTCCAGTATTCTCTCGATGTTCTGTCGCAGTCTGGTTTGGGAAGTGCCAGTGGTGACTTTATCAACACAATGACCCTGAAGTCGATTACCTTTGCCGACGGCACTACTCCGGAAAGTTATGGTTATTCCCTGATCTTCGGTTCAGGCATGGTGTCTCCCAACGTGTCCGCTGTCCCTGAACCGTCAACTCTCGCTCTTGTCGGGTTGGGCGGAGTTGGCGTCGCCATCTCTGCCTATCGTCGACGCCGGATCGCTGCCTAGATCGCTCTCAGTTGAGTGTGGTGCCCCGCAAAGCACGATTCACAGAGTAAAACTCTTGTTTCAACGCGACGCGTCTGTGCAACACGGACTCACCATTGACCAATGATCGCCAAAAGACGCTCCGCGAAGGGCGTCTTTTCTTTTGCCTCCTCACCCAAGAGGGCGCCACGATATGGCGGCGCCGCACTTGCGAAAGACGCCTGAAGACGCTGTCTACGGACTGATTCTCTGGTCACCGACTTTGGGCGCGAGCCACAGCCGCACGGTTCCATTATGAAGAGCAGCGGCAAGCACTTGGCCATCAGGTGAAAACGCAATCTGGTTGACCGAGTGTGGCAAGTCCGAGAAAGTCAGAACCTCTTGTCGTGATGCGACGTGCCACAAGTGTATTGCCCGGTCATCCCCCGCAACACCAAAAATGCGTCCGTCAGGTGAAAAGGCCACCGATCGAATATTCACTCCAGGGTAAGTGTGTTCAAACCAGATTTGTCGGGTTGGGATGTGCATCAGCTTGAAGGTGCCGAATTTTGATCCGTACAGCAACAGTTCTCCTGCTCCCAGGGATTTGACAATCGGCATCGATGAAGGCACACCCTGTGCCGTCAACTGAGGCCAAATCAAACTTGCAGGAGACAAAGCCAGACAATTGATCTCCGAATTGATGGTACGGAGTTTTTCGGAATTTCCAGTAGGTTGCCAGACGACGATGTTTCCGTCTGCACTCCCTTCGATAATTGTGTTGGATTCCGAAAATGCGATGGCACGGACGACGCCTCCGTCACGATCAAAAGTCCCCTTGAGGGTTCCCTCGGGAACGCTCCACAATCGAATCACTCGATCGCGACCTGCGCTCGCCAGTGACTGACCGTCTGGCGAGAACGCCAGAGCTCGAAGATCGTGGGTGTGACCCTTTAAGATCGCATGGACGCTGAGCGGCTGTGCCTTCCAGATGATCACCTCATCGTCATAGCTGCCGGTAGCAATCCAACGTCCATCCGGCGAAACAGCGATGCAGGAGACAAGAGCCTGATGCTCTCGCGAGCTGGTGATTTCCTCAAATGTCTTCATGTTCCAGGCACGCAGGCAGGAATCATCACCGACGGTATAGAGCGTTTTGCCCTCGGGAGCGAAGGCAAGTCCCCACGCCTCGGTTGGTCGATGACCAGGGAGATCGTGATAGGGGACCGGCGTCTCAGGACGCCAAAGACTCAGTCGACCACTCGACTCGCCGATGACCCAGGTGGACGAAGGTTCGTGAAAGCGAGTTGTTTGAATCTCCTGATAGGCCGGGTAGCCGCTCGATTGGAGGCTATTCAGTGAGGTACTCCAGAGCCTGAAGTCTGCACGAAAAGAGTCCGACGCATTGGCTGGATTGCTGGCTCCTGAAGTCGCCTTTGCTGCGACTTTCACATAGGTGCCAAACCCGAGAGATTTCCCCTTCGCATCGAACGACAATCCGGTGCCGATTTCGGAGAGATTGGGAACCGCTCCGATCAGTCGTCGATTGGGCCAATCCCACAGTTCAACACGAGGTGGAAAGTGAGTCGAAAGTGCGAGCTGCTGACCATCAGGGGAAAAGGTGAGTGAGAGGCCAATCCCAGGTTCCCATTCCTTGACGTATTCACAGGGGCCAAATTTTGCGGGGACTGATAAGCGGTCCAATGGCTCACCGTCGATCCCATGCAGCCTGACCCGAAGGAGTCGATGCTGCATTCGCGCTTGGTCGCTCAAAGAACCCTGATGAAGACAAATGGCCAGTTCAGCATGGTCGGGGGAGACGGCAATCGCCCGCGTTCCACTGTTGGGCAGTGCCAGGGAATCCATGCTTTCGACATGATGGAAGTGTCCCGAGTCGAAGTTCCAGATACTCACCCGAGATCGGCGGAGACCGCTTTTGTCGATGTTGTCGCTTGCGATCACACCCCACGTCCCGTCAGGCGAAATGGCAAT
>NZ_DASWWZ010000063.1:0-5615 GCF_036405755.1 Schlesneria sp. | reverse complement strand
AGCAATCACAGTGCCTGAGCAAAATCATCCACAGCGCTCAGTCGTAAACAACTGGGAATTCCGTGGTTACGACACTCGACTTTCAGTGCATCCACATCATAAATTTTACAATTGTTTGTAAAATTTGTGGGTAATGACAAGAGCCGCGTCAACCGGGGCTACCCTGTGTTTGTATTCGGCTTGGGTAGCCTTGGTTGCTGCTTTGAGCAACCAAGGCGGCGAAGCCGCACGAGGTTTTTGACAAGCGGATCCCACAGGGCGGTCTTAAGAGGATCATGGGTTCCGTATACACGAGCGATTGAAAAGACGGGGCAGACGAAAATTTCTTACTTGAAGCGATGGTTGGTACTGCCGCAGACCGGTGTAATAGAATCTTCCGACCATTCAAGGATGTAAGGCGGTCGGCAGGGGTGAATTTTTGATGGCCACTGAACGTACTTCCATTGATGACGCCCTCTACATCCACTTTGTCACGTTTTCAGTAGATCGTCGGCGACGATTACTGGATCACGAACATCCTAAGCGGATCGTTCTTGGAGTTCTCGGCAAGTTGCTGACAGATACCGGAAGTCGATGCGTTGGATTTGTTCTGATGCCCGACCACGTGCATGCCCTCCTGTGGTTCCCGGTCACTGGCCAACTCAGTCGCTTTATGCATGAATGGAAACGCCAGTCGAGTTTGGCGATCCGCAAGTGGTATCGAGAAGAAGCGCCGAGCTACGCTGCATCGTTCGGAGAAGGAGATCGATTTTGGCAACCGAACTACTATGCCTTTCAGGTCCACAGTCGCGGCAAGGTCGAAGAAAAATTGAGGTATATGCATCTCAATCCCGTTCGCCGTCGATACGTGGAACGAGCGGTAGAATGGAGATGGAGTTCAGCCCGTTGGTACGACGAAGGACGAAGTGTAGGAGTGCCGATCGAATGGGTTGAATGTGATTGAGTTCGTCGCGACCCGTGGGGGCGGAGTTGCACGAGGTTTTCGACAAGCGGAATCTGACATCTTGGCGTTGAGAGAACTCTGGATTGGTGTTGGAGTGCTCGGCGGAAAACATCGGTTTGAATTGGATTGAAACCTCTTGTGGCTTTGCCACCCCGGTAGCCGCGAAGCCGCGTCAACCGGGGCTACCCTGTGTATGTCTTAGATTCGGTAGCCTTGGTTGCTGCTTTGAGCTACCAAGGCGGCGGAGCCGCACGAGGTTTTTCCAGATGTGATCTGACATCGCGGTCTTGAGAAAACTCTCGATTGGCGTTGGAGTGCTCGACGGAAAACGCCGGTGAGGAATGGACTGAAACCTCTTGTGGCCTTGCCACCCCGGTAGCCGCGAAGCCGCGTCAACCGGGGCTACCCTGTGTATGTATTCGGATCGGGTCGCCTTGGTTGCTGCTTTGAGCTACCAAGGCGGCGGAGCCGCACGAGGTTTTTCCAGATGTGATCTGACATCGCGGCCTTGAGAAAACTCTCGATTGGTGTTGGAGTGCTCGACGGAAAACGTCGGTTTGAAATGGATTGAAACCTCTTGTGGCGATGCCACCCCGGTAGCCGCGAAGCCGCGTCAACCGTGGCTACCTTGTGTATGTATTCGAAGCGGATCGCCCGCGTGGACTGACGGTCATTCGGTGACGGGGTGCTCTGCTCGTTCCAGTTGATCCAGCAGTTGCACGATCTCACTGTGAATTCGTTGAGTCTGTCTGATAATCAAATTCTTCCCCGCTAAGCGAATGCTCCCTTGTATTGTCGAATCGTCTGCCAATCCACCTCCGTCAATCGGTTTTGCAGGACCATTTGGGATAACGGTCAGTGGGTCATGCACACCGAGGCCTGCATTCAGACTTGCACGGTATTCTGGGCTTGCTTTCCATCGATCGGGTGACACCGTGGCAGTGATTGTTTCGAGTATGACCTCTGGTCCCAGCGCGTCCAGTTTGTGAAGTTGGTAGACGCGGGTTTCAAACATTTCATCTGCAGCATTGCGTGTCGTGATGACCAGTACTTCGTTGCGAATGACATAATCAAGATGCAATGGCTCCAGGAGCAGGCCCAGGACGCTGCTCAGGCTGAGTCCTTCTGCATTAAGGCTCACCGGCTGATCCACTGAGATACCATCGTTTGCGAATGTCGGTCCATCCATGACGATGTCAATGTGATGAAGATCTTTCAGATAATCGAGAGCGTCAGCGAGTGGTTGATCGGTGAACGACACCTCGCTCTGGTTACGTAATTCCCCTTCGATCTTCAGTTCTTTCTGACTTCTCGATTTAAGGTCCCACTTCAACGATGACGGATTCGTATGAGGTCCCTCTGGAAGCAGTGTTCCTAAGTAACTGCGTTTTTCTTCAGACTTGACCACAACCACGTCCAATGTTGTGGGGCTTGTTGTTGCCTCCGTTGTCTCTTCCAACCGATCAGAAACTTCCGTTGGAGCGGGATCCGAAGCCAGATTTGTCAGCGGCAATGATTCGAAGGGGGGCCGTGCAACGTTCATGGTGGTGACGAGACCACCCGCTGACACATGTCCGTCAACAGGTCCCGAAAGGGCGTTGAACCCTCCTAACCCGACAGCAATGCCTCCCAAGGTGATTCCAAAAGCGAGTATTGTCGGCGTCGTAGCGGCCATGGTCAGAGTTTCCTTTCCTGCGAGGTCGACGACACGATCAGAGATCGCATCGGTCGCAGATTGTTGAGTTTCAGTCTGCCAGACGAGAATTGCCTGGACGGTCGATTCCACCAGGGAGTCGGTTGCCGCAGCCTGTGCGGCCTGTTGCGTTGTCTCTATCGCGAGCAATGCCACGCTGAGAGTGATTCCCCGCTGCAACAGTCGTCGGCGCAACTCATCCTTTCCTCGCTTGAGGAGGCCGTCCACTGCCCCGACACTGATTCCCATTTCGACGGCCACTTCGGCTGTCGATTTTCCGGACAGGTACTTCAGGACCAAAGGCTGTCGATATCGATCAGGAAGTGCATTCAGTTCCTGATCGACGACTTGCTGATCGTGCCGATCCGCCAGTCGTTCTAATGTGCCGTCTCGATCGCGCGTATCTTCCACGAGACTTGTCTCCCGCCGTCGGTGCTTTCGCCGGGCCACCCGCAAGGCGAGCCGGTAGGCAACTCCATAGAGCCAACTGGCTACCGAAGATCGATTACGGACCCTGCTGGCATTTCTGACAAGCACCAGAAAGGTCGCCTGGAAGACATCGTCGATATCATTTGGATCTTGAAGGATGCGGCGACAGACCCCCAGGACCACATGACTGTGTCTCCGGACGAGCTGTGTAAACGCTGCCTGATCACGGAGACAGACGAAGCGTTCGACCAGTTCACCGTCGCTTGTGGCAATGGCGTCGTTATTCAGCTCGGCGTTTAGCACTACGGCACTCATTGTGATGCCAGTATAGTGCCCGCTCAGAGCAGATTACGGCGCAGAATTTTTGGAATTCAGAGCCGAAGCGTCGATTTTCAAAGTACACGCCTCAACGCGATTTCACCCGTTGTCCGCTCGAGAGACTGCGCGAGCTCTCCCCGAAGAGTCGGATGTTTGGATTCACTCTCGAAGTCTGCGGGACGGTTTCCGTGGCGATCTACTCAGAAATCAGCCACGCGTAGACGCTGTCGCCGATCTGACGGTAGCCGGATTCGGCGGGATGGACACCATTGTTCTGGCGCACAATCTTCTGTTCTGATTGTGCGTTCGGAGGAACTGTCGCTGTCGGATAGTTATGGACTGCGTCGAGATTAAGGTGCGTGCCAATCACCTGGATCCGCTCGGACTGACGGCCCTGGTAACGCTTCAGCATCGCCTGGACCAGCTTGTGTTGATTTCGCTTGTACTGCCAGCGGGTTTGACCGGTCCCGTAGTCCTTTCCGAACGCATCCTGACTTGCAGCGCCGGGGACCGGAAGCATCACACCGATTCGAGTTGTCGGACTGGCCGCACTTACCATCGCAATCAATTGATCGTAATGGGTCAGCATGAATTCGATGCCGTTTTCCAAGTTCTCGTCCGTATAGGAAAAAATGTCGTTCGGGCCGAGGAAGATCGTGACGGCATCCGGAAACTTGCCTTCGTTAACGTCTTTGCAGTACTGCTGGAAATCCAGTTTCAGGGAATCGTCCGGCTGTTTGTAGAGAAACGGGCTTCCGCGCTTTGCGTATTCACCCTGGCGGGCTGTACCGGTGAAGTGGGTAGCGAATCGATGGGCGGTCCAACCTCCGTAGCCCTCATGCCGGATCTCATCCGAATCTGGGATCGGGCGATGCGAACCGACAAGCGTCAGCCGAGCCTGGCCATGCTGGTTCGACAAGTTCAGCAGTCGCTTCGCATAGACCGAGCCATGCGTCAGGCTGTCGCCGATGAGCAGGAGTGAACACTCCTGCTTCGTAGCCGTGTTCGCCGCAACAACCTTGATCGACATGCTGCCCCGGGAGACGAACTGATTACTTTCGTCTCTCACAATCAGTTCAAAGGGGATAGCACCCACGTCTGCTTCCGTGGGGGTCCAGGTCCATCGTTCTACGTATTGACGTCCCTTCGGACAGACGACATCGAACGCGTAGTTGGCCGGATTCAGGCACAGTACGGCATTGTCGAAGTAGACGTTGGATTCGATTCCTACGGCAGCAATCAGTTCTGCCGGCAAGGCCATCGACAGTCGATCAGTGACAGCAGGAGTCGCGCTACCTGGGGCTTCAGATCCATAAAGAAAACCAGGAGCAAGCCCCGATATGAGTACGAAACAGGCCAGCAGCTTCAGCAGCGTGGACCGGAGTGGGGTTGTGCCAGTGGGGGCTGAACAGAGAATCGCTTGTTTCAAAATCCGTGGTTGAAATCGGCGGGCGTATAGATCTGCTGACTTCATGGCGGCCTCTGAATGATTGAGTTCAGGACACAACTGGCTGTTCCCCCGCAGATTGCGAATCAGTACTCGTTCGCGGCTTCCTCTGCTTCGTCGAACTGCTGGAACTTTGATTCGCTGACCTGGCGTATGGTCTTCTGGGCGACTTCCTGTTCCAGTTTTGCCAGAGCATCGTCGATCGACATCGCACCCAGGTCACCGTCGATACGGTCACGAACAGACACGGTGCCGTTCTCGACATCGCGTCCGCCGACAACCAGCATGTACGGGATCAGTTCCACCTGAGCGTCGCGGACTTTGGCATTGATCTTGGCACCGCGAAGATCGGAGGTGACGCGGAATCCGGCGGCACGGAAGCGTGCTTCGACCTGTTTGGCGTAGTCCTCGAACTTATCACTGATCGACATCACGCGAATTTGTTCGGGAGCCAGCCACAGTGGGAAGGCACCCGCGAAATGTTCGATCAACATGCCTGTAAAGCGTTCCATCGAACCGAACGGAGCCCGGTGAATCATCACGGGTCGGTGGGTCTGGTTGTCCGCACCGACGTATTCGAGCTGGAAGCGTTCGGGAAGATTGAAGTCAAGCTGCACGGTAC
The DNA here is from genome assembly GCF_036405755.1 of Schlesneria sp. Taxonomy (NCBI): domain Bacteria; kingdom Pseudomonadati; phylum Planctomycetota; class Planctomycetia; order Planctomycetales; family Planctomycetaceae; genus Schlesneria; species Schlesneria sp. Next base: position 163 of record NZ_DASWWZ010000063.1, on the reverse strand, counting down.
CGAGCTGCCATTCGCGGCCGATGCAGTCACGCACCATGAAGTCGGTTTTGGGACCGTAGAACGCGGCCTCCCCTTCCCGCTCGATGAACGGCATCTTCATGTCGGTCAGGACCTGTCGAAGAGCGTTCTGAGCGCTTTCCCAGCCTTCATCCGAGCCGACGTA
>NZ_DASWWZ010000062.1:0-9037 GCF_036405755.1 Schlesneria sp. | reverse complement strand
ATTCCGGGGATCAGGCAGATCATCAGCTCTTCGACCTGCTCGGGTTTTCGCTGGAAGAGATCCTGAAGTGTCTTTTCAATGAACTGAGCGAGGTCCGGGGCACAGAAGCGAATTTCTTCTCCGAGGCTATCGGGCTTCCAGAGTTCGGCCGGTCTCAGATTCAGCACGACCTGCGATCCGAAGGGAATGTACTGGAGTTCGATCGGCTTGCCGTGAGTCGGGCTCGAATGGGCGGGGCCCTCGTTCGAACCGGCCTCGCTCACGGCGTCGTGCTCCTGCGAAGCGGCGTCAGACGAAGCCTGATTGGGCAGTTCCGACGACGTTTTGGATGTGAAGCGGGGAACGATAAACACCATACCGGCAATGACCGCCAGGGCCAGTCCTGTCAGCCCCAGGCCGATATTTCTGCGACGGGAGTTCTGCTTTTGTCGTTCCTTCAGTCGCTCCGTTGTTCCTTTGGTGGTGGCAATCCGGTCGAGTGCGGCCAGCTCAGGTGGAACGCTGAAGTTGAAATCGGGAGGGGCACCCTGCGGGGAAGCCACTGGCTCACTCGGGATCTGGCCCGACGGAACCGTTTCTGTCTTCGAGGACGACGGAGCAGAGTCTTCGCTGGTACGATTCGGCGGGGGTGCCGGGGACCCGGTCGCTTCGGGGGGAACGACGGTTGGCTCCGCGAGCACGAACGTGTGCGCACACTTAGGACATTTTCCCTTTCGTCCCAGCAGACTTCGATCGGGAATCTTGAGGTGTTTTCCGCAGTTCGGACATGGAATTTGAATCGACATGGATTTTACCGCTCGCCGTCCTGACCGTGTTTACTTGTAGTCACCGCGCGGTGTGCTCATTCCGGATGACGCCGAGAGAAACTGCTGCGGAACCGAATCGTGAAGGGTAACAGATCGGTCGGCTCAGTGGTCGCATCACGCGTTCAGTCCGGGCTTGAGCTTCTCGTACGCTCAGTCGAAAGCAGCGACGCAATCCACTACGCGCAATGATGATGTGCGTTGTACAATGTCTGCGTTGATTATGGAACTTGTCGACCGTCCGATGTGTGCGCGGGCCCGTGCACACATCGCAGATTCCGCGGCCTTGAGAGGGGCGATGAGGGTGGACTGGACAGAAACCTTTCCCGGTGAATTTCAGGTTCAAAAGGTGACAGAAAGCGAATCGGGGGGCGGACTGACTTTGGTTGTCTTGCAGAGACCTGATAATAGAGGCCGGTTAATGAAGAACCCGGCACCGTTGCTGATTAGCTTTGTCTGCGGAATCCTGGCGTGCCTGTTCGTGGTGGTGGGCAAGATGTTGATCTTTCCCTCGGCGGTTCAAGCTCTGCCATTCTTGTCAGCCTACAGGGAAGAATATCACGACTATGGCTTGATTCCCGACTTTTACTACAAACTTGAAGCACGGATGAATCCGCGTGAGTTCGAGAGGTTTGTGTATCTGGTGGGTTTTCGTCCTGAGGATCAGAAAAACTCAACTCTGTACCTGATCGAGCTTCCAGACTATTCCAAAAGGGCTGAGTACTCTGGTGGGGAACTTGTTTACGAAGAATCCCGAGAATGAGTTGCGTCCATCGCAATTGAGCTTGCCTCACCGCTTTTACGGCTGTCGGATCCAGTGTGTACGGCCTGCCTGGTTGCTGAAAACCGGTCGGCAAGTCTGGCTTTCCTGATCCAGAATATCCTGCAAGAATCCGGCAGCGTTGATCTTGGATCGCCTTCGATCTTTGTTTTGTGAGAAAGCCTGCCCAGCATGACCCAGGAAGCGACCCTTATTCGCCCGCCACTGTTTCAGGACCGTAGCTTCTGGGGGCTGAATCTGACCCAGTTCTTTGGTGCTTTTAACGATAACCTGTTTAAGCAACTTGTCATGCTCGACTGTCTCGATCAGGCGAGTCAGGGGGGACGGGACCTCCAGGGATTAGGACTCGTCCTGTTTTCCATTCCGTTCATCGGAATTTCTGGCTTTGCGGGATTTCTGTCAGACCGATTCAGCAAGCGGACCATTATCGTTCTGTGCAAAATGGCCGAAGTGCTGATTGTAATCCTGGGGATGATCGGGTTCCTGCTGCATAGTCTTCCGTTCCTGTTGGCGGTCCTTTGCCTGATGGGGGCTCATAGTGCCTTTTTCGGCCCTTCCAAGTACGGCATCCTGCCCGAAATGTTGCGCGATCAGGACTTGCCGCGAGCCAACGGGATGATGTTGATGGCGACGTTCCTGGCCATTATTTTCGGTCTGACAGCGGCCGGCATGGCAAAGTACTTTTTTAATTCCACACTCTGGCTGGCGAGCCTCCCCTGCCTGGTGATCGCTTTATTGGGGCTGGTGACCTCGCTGGCGATCCGGCCTACGCCGGTCGCACAACCCAATCTGAAGTTCGACGCCTCTTCACTGCTGATCGCATCTCAGACTCGCCAGCTTCTCCGAAATTCACCCAGCTTGCTTTGGGTGCTCTTGATGTCATCGGCGTTCTGGTTCGTCGGGGGGACTGTCTATCCGCCAGCGATCAATGCATTGGCGAAGGAGCAGTTTCATCTGGATGATTTGATCACCGGCATGATGGCCGCCAGTACGGGGGTGGGAATCGCGCTTGGCTGCGTCGTGGCGGGGATTCTTTCGAAAAATCGAGTCCGCGGCTGGATTGTGAGGATGGGAGCGTGGGGACTGACGCTCAGCCTTCTCGCTCTCGCCTTGCCCGGCCCGGGCTGGGACAAAGTTCGTGACGAAATTCGCGAGTTGAAGTCCGTCGCGGGCGTGTCCGTTCCTGCCAACCCAACCGCAGTCGCTGTGAATTCGGCCGGAACCCCAGCAGTCGAAGGGACTGCCGGAGTTGGCGCGGAGAAGACTACGACTATTTCTGAGACTGAACGGGATCTGCAGGTGCAGGTGGCAGCGACAGGTGAGGTCGCGGACAAGACCGCTGAGCGTACCGCCCGCGATCAACGACTCAGCCCTGCCGAGCGGTTCCACCGTGGGACGCTGCTGGGACCTTATGGAAGTGTGGTTGCGCTGATCTGTGTGGGCTTGTTTGCCGGTTTCTACAGTGTCCCGCTACAGGTCTTCCTGCAGGCCTCGGCACCCGTGGAGCAGAAGGGGCGGATCATCGGGGCCAACAATTTGATCAACTGGATTGGTATCGCTTCCGCGGGTGCTGTTTGCTTTGCAGGCCGAGTCCTGCTGGTGGATACGCTGATGCTTCCCTACGCGTCGCTGTTCGGCATGGCGGCCGCTCTGATGTTACCCGTCGCGGCGTTCTACAGTCCACCAGACGTCGCAATCGAGCAGGAAGCGTGATTCCCCTCCTGTTCTTTTCGTTTCGGTCGTTTTTGCCCTCTCGGGCAGCAAGTTCATCGGAGAGAGGTATTTGCGACTGTCGATCCGAAAAAGAAGGTATCGTCGATCGAAGTCAACCTATTTATTCTGTGATGGCTATTTTGTTTTATAGGAAAACTCAACTCAACTTGTGTTTCCTCTTTTGAGTCGCCAACATTCCTTGACAGGAGGCTTTTCCTCCGGGGGCAGGATCTAAGTCCGGCTCTGTGGGTTTCAGGCTGCGATTTTGAGGTTAAGTCAAATGCGAACTTTCTTGATGGCGATTGTTTTCGCTTGTGCGAGTATGCCGATCAGTTCCACTGCACAGGCCGAGTGTCCTCCGTGGCGTCCCTGCGGTCCCGGGAATTCGTTTGGCGGGAACCGATTGATTCCTCAGGGGTTCCACGGTGCCGATTTCCGCCCGGCATGTGCCGCCCATGACGCGTGTTACACCGGCAGCGGGATTCCTCGTGCGGAATGTGATCGGCAGTTCCTCGCAAACATGACCGCCGCCTGTGCCTGTTCCGATCGCCCTCGTGCCTGTCAGCGCAAGGCGCGACTGTACTATGGATTAGCACGGATTTTTGGCGGTAGCATGTATCGATAGGTCGTTTTTTCCACCGGTGATTCAAGGAAGAGAAATGCCAGAACGGATTCTGAGTATCTCGGGTTTACGCGGTGTCATCGGTGATGGGCTCGACCCAGAATACGTGACTCGCTTTGCTGCGTCACTCGGAACGATCGTCAACGGAGGGACCGTGGTTCTCTCTCGTGACGGTCGTTCGACGGGTGAAATGCTGCGGCACGCCGTGCTGGCGGGGTTGTTGTCGACCGGATGCCGTGTGCTGGATCTGGGAATCGCCTCAACCCCGACGTGCGGAGTGATGGTGACCGCTTTGAAGGCGGCCGGAGGACTGCAACTCACTGCCAGTCACAACCCGATCGAATGGAATGGTCTCAAACCCTTTTCACCCGAGGGAAGTGTCTTCGACAAAAGCACGGGTGAGCGACTGCTGAGCGTGATCAATGGGTCACCGGACTATCGGCCGTGGTCCCGGTTGGGATCCGCGGAGTTCGTTGCTGATCCGACGGGTGAGCACCAGAGACGTGTCTTCGAACTGATCGACGTCCCTGCCGTGAAGTCTCGCAAGTTCAAGGTCGTGCTCGATTGCAACCATGGTTCCGGCAGTTTGCTGGGCCCCCAGTTATTGCGTGAGCTGGGTTGTGAAGTCATCGTGATGGGTGGGGTCGCAGACGGGCAATTCGAACATCCCGCCGAACCACTCAAAGAGAACCTCTCGACCTTGATGTCTGCCGTGGTTGCACACGGGGCCGACGTCGGATTCGCTCAGGACCCCGATGCAGACCGCTTGGCGATTGTCGACAACAAGGGGCGCTACATCGGTGAAGAACTGACCCTGGGGCTGGCGGTCGATCACGTCCTGTCCCGCAAGAAAGGGCCGGTGGTCGTCAACGGTTCCACCAGTCGCGTGACGGCGGATATCGCCCAGAAGTACGGCTGTCCCTTCTATCGGTCGCACGTGGGGGAAGCCAACGTCGTGGCAAAGATGCGCGAAGTCGGAGCTCTGATCGGCGGTGAAGGGAATGGAGGAGTGATCGAACCCCAGGTCGGGTTCGTGCGCGACAGTTTCGTCAGTATGGCGTACGTGCTGGACGCACTGGTTGCTCGCGGGACCACCCTGAACGCATGGGTCGAGACGTTGCCCAAGTACACGATCGTCAAGGATAAACTGCATTGCCCGCGTGAACGGGTCGAGCAGGCCTGTGCCGCCCTGCGCCACGCTTATTCATCCGCCACCGCGACGGAGGGGGACGGCTTGCGTCTGGACTGGCCTGACCGCTGGGTCCAGGTCCGCGCCAGCAACACTGAACCGATCATTCGTGTGATTGCCGAAGCTCCCGACGAAGCGAAAGCCATTGCCCTGTGTGCTGAAGCTGTGGCCCTGGCCAAAAAAGCAGTGGTCTAGTCGCGGGTGAAAAAACTCCTGCGGCACCGCTTAAGTATGGCAACGCTGTTGCAAACGGGGGCTGCAGGAATTTCCCTGCGTGTCAGGGAAATCGTCTCGAACCTCCGCAACGGACGTCACGCAAGGTGATGAACGTTCGTCGTGCGCCCTTCCAGAAACGCCGGGGCTTGTGATTCCAAACTCCTCTCAGTAGTTCTCTCTCGCACAATCTGCCGACGCCGTTTGCAGTTCCTTCCGTGTCACATTCGCGAGGTAGTGCAAACGCCCCGTCTCAGGGAACCGCTGGTCCATTCGGTATTGCCTGACATGAAGTCTGTTCCAGTAGCAGTTCCTGTCGGAAATCCCCCCTTGGGAGAAGGGATCCCGCATCAATCTTGATGGATGCGGTTGTGGTCAAGTTTTCAACCGGCGCGAATTCTGTGAGAATCTCAGACGTTCCGATCTAGTTCGAATCAGGAATGATGACGATGACGACGCAAAGCCGAGTGAATGAGCCGACCACGTGGCAGGAACGGCTTGATGTGATCGTGGATATGATGCGTGACATGAGTCAGCACACGGATCCTCAGGCGATGGTCAAGTCGTACGGCGAGAAGATTCAGCAGTTGCTCTCGGTCGACTGTCGCATCTCGATCAGCCGGCGCGGCCTTGAAGCACCCTGGTACCGTGTCACCCGCAACACGTCGTGGTCTCAGGAAATCAATCCGTGGAAAGAGCCGGATCGGCTTCCGCTGCTGAAGGGTGGCCTGCTGGGACGACTGATTCATGGCGACCAACCGGTCCTCATCAATGATCTGCAGCTTGACCCAGCTGAGCCGGCGTACGAGCTTCTCCAGGGTTATCGATCGTTACTCGCCGTTCCCATGTATGATCAGGGGGTGGCGATGAACATGGTGATCATGCTCCAGCAGGAGCCGAATGGGTTTGAAGAAGAGCAGATCCCTGATCTCGTCTGGCGCAGCAATCTGTTCGGCCGGGTGACCAGCAATCTGGTGCTGAAGGAAGAGCTTCGACAGGCCTATCAGGTGCTGGACCGCGAGATGAAAGCCGTCGGGGATATCCAGCGTTCGCTGTTGCCCTCGTCGCTCCCTTCCATCCCGACACTGGATATCGCCTGCTATTACCAGCCGGCGCAGCGAGCCGGTGGGGACTATTACGACTTCTTCCCCATGCCGGATGGGAAGTGGGGGATCTTCATTGCGGATGTCAGCGGCCATGGAACGCCGGCGGCAGTGCTGATGGCGGTGACTCATTGCATTGCTCACACTCATCCTGGGCCGCCATTGCCACCCGGGAAGTTGCTGGAATACCTGAACTGCCACCTTTGTTCCCGTTACATCGGGACGTCTTCCCGGTTTGTGACGGGGTTTTACTGCATCTATGACCCGGCGCGGCGAGTGATCACCTACGCGTGTGCCGGTCATAATCCACCGAGGCTGAAACGCTGTCAGGATGGCTCGCTGCTGTCGCTTGATCAGGCCCGCGGACTGCCCTTGGGTATCGTGAAAGAAACTCACTACGAAGAAGCAGAGCTTCAACTGCAGCAGGGGGACCAGATCATTTTTTATACGGATGGCATCACCGAAGCGCAAAGCACCGACGGTAAGTTCTTCGGCACGGAACGGCTCGATCACGAGTTGGAGAAATGTTCGTTACTGGCCAACGCGCTGCTGAATTCTGTGCTCAGGTCCGTTGAACGATTTGCCAATGGCCGGCCCGCTGACGACGACCGAACGATGATTGTGGCACGTCTGGTATAGCCCTGTCGCACTTTTGTCACGAGGGCCGGATGACTGAATCCCGAGCAGGTCCGCCAACAGCGGGAATGGCTCTTCGAGAAAGACTTTTCTCCGGTTCCGAAGTCTTGTCATGGTTCCGGCTTCATTCTTCAGGGGTGCCATTCGTGACAGGCTCCGCTGGATTCGTGGGAATCTCTGGCGCCGATGGCTCTGAGGGAGTTGCGGGGGTCTCAACCGTTGGCATTTCTTCGATCTTTAACTCTTCGCGAAGTACGGGGGCTTCCAGTGTCTGGAACTTCCAGAATCGTCGTAGTCCGGTGGGCAAATCAGGGGCTTCGCCTGAGTCCAAGTGCTGATATTGATCGCGAACTGTCCCGTCAGAGGATTTCTCTGAGAACTTGAAATTCTCAATGGACCAGCGGAACCATTTGCCGCGACGACCCATAGTGATTCGAAGTGGCAGAATGCTGGCTTTCCAGCCTAAAAGCTGCGGATAACGTGCGTAGAGGCCGAATTCACGTCGTTGCTCTCCACCCATGGGACTCATTCCCCCCGGCATTGCTGGCGGCATATTCGATGTTCCTCCCATCATTGCAGCCATGCCCATACCCATACCCATTCCCATGCCTCCTGACGCCATCATTTCCATCGCCGCTTCTGACGCATGTTGACTGCTCGAGTCAATGAGCGGTGGAGGCTGGGTGAGTTCGGAATAGAGCGGCAAGGTGTTTCGGAGGAATTTCTGTTGGGGCCGGGAAAGTTGCGAGTCGAGCGCGGTCCAGAGTTCATTCTCGAGTTCAGCGACTTCGTCGGGGAACGGCTCAATTTCCGCGAGAACCGTTTGATCTTTTCGTCTTTCAAACTTCGTATGGGTCTTTTCCAAGGCGAGATAACGGTCGTGTACCTTGCTCAGGATTTCGTTGACACTCTGCCGATGCTCCGACGTGAGGACTTCCGTTGCAAAATTCGGGTTTAATCGAGGTTTTTCATCCGAGAATTGAACGATGGCAAGAGCTTCATTGGGGTCGTCGCTTACGGATTGGTCGTCCGATGCGGGTTGCCCATCAGGATTTTGCGGAAGAGCCGGGGGAGAAATCGTGCTCATACGCAGTAGCTGGAGACTCAGATTGTTTTTTTCATTCTGAAGTTCATTAATCGTCTTCTGAAGCTTCGCATAATTTGTGACAGGAAACGGAGGTATCATTTTGAACAGAGCGATCGCGAGCAATCCCCCGAGAATCGCAAGGCTGAGCCAGAAACGTTTTTGAGCCCAACTCATCTTTTGCTTCGCCTGAGGAGAAACGACAGGGGAACGGATCGATTCCACGTCGCATTTGACTTCGCTTGCCTGCTGATAGCGGCGGTTCGGCTCTTTCTCGAGCGTTCTCAGAACAACTTCATCCAGACGAACGTCGAGCTGATATTTCTGTGACGGAGGGGCGAAACGACCGAGCGGGAGTTCGCCCGTCAGGAGTTCGTAAAAAACAACTCCCAGCGAAAAGATGTCGGCGCGATGATCGACGCTGCGAGTCCCCTCCATCTGTTCCGGAGCCATATACATCGGCGTCCCCATCACCTGATGCGTGCCCGTCAGCATCGGGACGTCAGCAGGACCTCCCAGCAGTTTTGCCAGACCAAAGTCGGCGATTTTCACGCGACCCCGTTTGTCGATCAGAATATTCTCGGGCTTAATGTCCCGATGCACGACCCCTTCTTCGTGGGCGAACTGTAACGCGTCACAAATCTGCGTCACGATGCCTAAGGCGTCGGCTGACGTGATCTGGCCAGCTCGCAAGGCCTGTCTGAGAGTGACGCCATCGACGTATTCCATCAGCAGGAAATACACACCATCCCGCTGTCCAAACTCGTAGACGATGACAATATGCTGATGGCCCAGCAGGGCCAGTGCCCGCGCTTCCCGCTGAAATCGTTCGGCAAAATTGGGGTCCTGCGCCACTTCTTCGGGCAGGATTTTGAGCGCGGCCCAGCGGTCCA
>NZ_DASWWZ010000061.1:0-22310 GCF_036405755.1 Schlesneria sp. | reverse complement strand
AGAGATCCGCCAGAAGTTTCAGGGTCGTCGTGCCAGCGACTGGCGAACGAACGCTCTCGTCGAATTTCCGCAGGCGGGACTGGCCGGGCTGCTGAACGTCCTCGCCCAGTTGCTTGAAGCTGCCGCCAGCCGGCTGCAAGGGAATAGTTTTTCTGCCCCGGGGAATTCCCTGTTAACGGCCCCATCCGCAGCGACCACGTCTGACCAACAGGCGAGTGATGAAGATGGCATCGAAGTCCGTTCCGCTCAGGACTGGGGTGACAAGATTGCAGATTTGAGTTCTGACCTCGATATCTTTCTCTATCTGATGACGGGGATCGGGATCATCATCGCGTTACTCAGCATCCTGAATACGATGCTGATGAGTGTCGCGGAACGATTAATTGAGTTCGGGGTCCTGAAAGCAAACGGCTGGTCAGCGTGGGACGTGATGCGACTGGTCACCTGGGAAAGTGCCTTACTGGGACTGAGCGGTGGGATTCTCGGCTGTCTGGCGGGATGGATTGCCGTTCAGATACTAAACACCATCTATTCTACGAGACTCTATCTGTATGCCAGCCCGGGTCTGCTGCTGTTCAGCCTGGGATTCAGTACCTTCCTGGGCATGATCGGCGGCCTCTATCCCGCTCTCTGGGCCCTGCGAATGTCCCCCATGGAGGCCATTCGCAGGGGATGAGGGCTCATTGGTGAGGCCAAGTCATTCTCCAAGACGGATCGAGGGGTGGCCTCATTCGGTGCCCCGCCGACGTCCCATCGGGCGATCTGAAGATTTCTCATTACCCGTTTCAAGTAAGGACAATCGTGTCGCAAACGATTTCTGAAGTCATTCGTGGCCGCCGCACGATCGGAGCGTTCCGGCCCGAGCTTCCCGACGCCTCGCTGATTGAGGCCGCGATCGAACTTGCTCGCTGGGCCCCCAACCACAAAAAGACCGAGCCGTGGCGAGTCTACTGGCTGGGCCCCAAAACGGCCTCTGCGATCACTGAACTGAACGCGCGGCTGATCGAGAAGAAAAAAGGCCCGGCCGAAGCGGAAGCCAAACGAAAGTCATGGTCGTCCATTCCCGGCTGGCTCGCTGTCACCTGTACCCGATCCGGAGACGCGTTTCGCGAGGGCGAAGACTATGCAGCGTGCTGCTGTTTCATTCAGAACCTGATGCTTGCATTGTGGGCGGAAGGAATTGGCAGCAAATGGGCGACGGGCGATGTCACTCGCGAACCCGAATTTGATCAGTTGCTCGGGATCGATACCGCCACCGAACGTGTCGCCGGCTTGATCTGGTACGGGTATCCGGCAGTCGTTCCTGCTCAGACCCGTCAACCGGTCTCCGCGTTTCTGCGACGACTGGACTGAGTGCGGCCGGGATTCACTGGTGACGGAACGTGAGTCTTGTGCTCACGCCACTTACGATGGATAGTCGGCTGCTACTCGACCGGCAGGGCTCAGGCTTCTTCCAGTTTCAGCAGTTTGATGGCATTGCCCCGGTAGATCTTGTACTGAACGTCCTCGGGAAGATTGAGCGAATCGAGCAACTCAAATTGCGGAATCTTCTGGTTGGGCATCAGGACATCAGTTCCGAACAGCAACTGGTCTGCATGTCGAATGACGAACTCTCGACCGAACGTCAGGTCACGGGCAATCGCCTTCTCACCACCCGGTTCCGACAAATCTCCGTACAGGTTCGGATACTTCTTCATCAGTCGATCGAGCGCTCCATCGGGTGCGACCGGTAGAGGGATATCCGGATAGCGGCCGAAGTCCTCAATCGTCGCATCCCCTGAAATGGATGCCCAGAAACCTGCCGCATGTCCGATGAGTGGCAGTTGGGGAAACGCCTTGAGAACCGCTTCCAGACGGGGAAGACCAGGCATATCGGGGTTACGAATATCGTCAAGATGAAACAGGATGGGGAAGCCGACGGTGTCGCAGGCCTCGTAGAGGTACATTTGCTGAGGTGCATCGAACGGCAACCCCGTCTTGTGCTCGCCCAATCCTCGACAGCCGGCATCCTGATAACGCTTCAGGAGATCGACAATTCCTTTCACACCTGCGACATGACCTTGCCTCTGGCCCGGTGCGGTCGCCGCACGTGGGTCAACGACACAGAACGGAATGATCCGTTCAGGGAAGTCATGATAGGCTTTCAGTGCGGTGGTCACCGGTTGGGGAATCGGCGCGGATTCCGGTGAGATCAAGGGGAGGACGCAGGCCCGTTCCACCTGATGCTGGTCCATAAACCGCACCAACAGCTCGGCAGTCAGCTCCTGACTGTGGAAGAATGCACCCAGGTGGGTGTGGATATCGATGTACTTGATCTTCCGATCGGGCAGGGGTTCCGCCGCGGCCACCGCATCGATCAGGCCATGTCCCGCAAGACCCGCTGCTACCGCCGTCTTCAGAAACGATCGCCGCGACTGTTCCATGGAAGATCCCGCATCAAGAGAACGTTATCTCACATCGCTACGTCGCCAGCCGGAAGATTCCCCTGGCGTCTTCTCATCCCATCATGTCGAACATGATCCCTGTGAGTGCCCGGACGCAGGGATACTAGTCTTTACTTTGCTGCCACTTCTGTTTGAGTTCGTCGAAGCCTTTCATCAGTCCCGCCTGTCTTGGCTTCGACTCGATGGCAGAGGATTTTGGCTTGGGGACGACCGAACGGCGATTCGGTTCCGGGGACCGCACGGCCGCTGCTCCTGACTGCGGTGTCGCCACGGCTTCTGAGACACCGGGGGGAATCATCGTCAAACCGACACGTTTTCGATCGCGGTCAACACTCAGTACCCAGACTTTAATCACGTCACCGATCGAGACAACATCATGCGGTGAGCGAACGAACTGCGTCGACAACTGACTGATATGAACCAGCGCTGAATCCTTCAGTCCGACATCGACGAACGCACCAAAGTCGACGACATTCAGCACCGTTCCCTGCAACTCCATTCCCACTTCAATGTCGTTTAGCGAGAGAATCCCGCGGCGGAATACGGGTGGCGGCAGATCGGCTCGCGGATCACGTCCCGGTCTCTGCAGATCTTCGAGCATGTCTTCCAGTGTCGGAATTCCACAGCCGACTTCGTCAGCAAACCGGGCAGCAATCACACCGCTCAGCCGTTCTTTTAATGCAGAACGGTCTGCCATCGGCCGCACGTCGTCAGGCGACAGTGAGCAACGGGCAAGCAGCTTGCGGGCGATGTCGTAACTTTCAGGATGGATCCAGGTGTTGTCGAGCGGTTCATCGCCGTCCAGCTTCAGGAACCCGGCAGCCTGAGTGAAAGTGGCAGGACCAATCCCGGGAACATTCAACAATTGCTGACGATTGGTAAAGGACCCCTGCTTCTCGCGGAATTCCACCACCCGCCGGGCGAGCAGTTGATTGAAGCCCGAAACATGTGCCAGCAGCGACGAACTGGCTCGATTGATGTCGACGCCCACGTAGTTCACACACGATTCGACAACCTGGTCCAGCGTCTCTTTCAGTTGTTTGATATTGAGATCGTGCTGATACATCCCCACACCGATGTGCTGCGGCTCGATTTTGACGAGTTCGCTCAAGGGATCCTGCAACCGGCGACCGATCGAGATTGTCCCGCGCGCCGTCGCGTCCAACTGAGGAAACTCCTGCTGCGCAACAGCGCTCGTGGAGTAAATACTCGCCCCGGCCTCGTTCACAACAATGTACTTCGCTTCCGGACAATCCGTCGAAATCAGTTCCGCGACGAGTTCTTCCGTCTCACGACAAGCGGTTCCATTGCCAATGACGATCACCTGACAGCGATGTTCACGGATCAGCGATGCCAGCTTGGCCTTTGACTCCTGCTTTTTCTCGTCCGATAGAATGTACATCACGTCGACGACAACAACGCCGCCGACTTCATCCAGGACTGCCAGCTTGCATCCCGTTCGAAAGCCCGGATCGATCGCCAGCACTCGCTGGTTATGCAGGGGGGGTTGCAGCAGCAGGTTTCGGAGGTTCTGTGCAAAGACCGAGATTGCATGCCGCTCGGCCTTTTCCGTCAGGTCCCGACGGAACTCACGATCGAGCGCCGGCTGAATGAAACGCCCCAGCGCATCGAGAGCACATTCAGTCATGAACTCCCGGCACCGATGCTGATCGATCTTAAGGTGATCCCGGGTCACTTTCAGGGCTCGATCGTCATCCCAATTGAAGCTGACTCGCAGAGCCTTCAATTCTTCCCCACGATTGAGCGCCAGGATGCGATGAGGGGGGATCTTCGAGACCGGTTCCGTGTATTCGAAGTAATCGCGAAACTCGGGATGGGATTGATCGGCACTCTTCGTACCGAACGAAGCCAGTCGACCCGTCTCCCGCGCAATCTTACGACAGAGTTCCCGCAGATTGGCATCGTCGCCAATCCGTTCTGCGATGATGTCGGCGGCCCCTTCCAGCACTTTCGACTGGTCAGGCAATTCCTTTTCCGCACTGACGTAACGCGCGGCGTTCCCGGGCAGTTCTGCCTGTGTGATGGTCTGGTTCCAGATGGCATCTGCCAACGGCTCCAGCCCTCGCTCTTTTGCCATGGTGGCACGCGAGCGACGTTTAGGCCGGTACGGCAGATAGAGATCATCGAGCCGCTTGAGCGAATCAGCCTGCTCGATCTCGGACTTCAATTGCGGGGTCAGTTTTCCCTGAGCTTCGATCAAACGAAGAATGTCCGCGGCCCGTTCAGCGAGGTGCCGCAAGGACAGGACCCGTTCCTGAATGGCACGGATCTGCTCTTCGTGCAGATTGCCCGTCCGTTCTTTCCGGTATCGCGTGATGAAAGGAACTGTGTTCCCGTCATCCAGCAATTGCACGGTTTGCTGTACCTGGTCGTACCGCAGGTGCAATTCTGCGGCTACGCGTTTGACGTCCACGTCACGTGGCTGATGCTGATCCGTCATGAACACCATCCGTACCCCGCAGGGCCTGACTCGCCGCTTAAAAATCGTGATGCCGTATCGACGCACAAACAGTTCGAAATCGGCAGCGAATGATATCGCATTTTCATGTCGCCAGGGGAAGTGACAACACCACTTCTTAATCGATTACCCAATCCCTCGCGCGACCACTGCAGTGTCTCTGAAACGCGTCCACAATCCAACCCCTGAATCATGAGAGTCCGTGACCTCGATCTGCGTAGAGTCCTCCTCACCGAACTCTTACTCATGAGCATGTCACTCTCGTCCGTTCGGTTGTCTTTTTTACGCCCTCCTCATGACCGATGACCTCTCCCTTTATGCGCCGTTTCCGAACCCCGGCTGCCGCAATTCATTCCTGCGACACTCGTCTCGCAGTGACACGACATCGCTCATACAGCAGGTGCCGAGCAGAAACAGATGAGAAGCCCCATGTTCCGGGACAGTAGGGCATCAAGGGCTTCATACTTGGGAAGAAGACACGTCGCAGAGAATGAGTTCCCTGCTGCCGGGCGCTTGCTTCGAGCATCGATTACGTAGACACTCTGCATCCTGTTGCCTCTCCTGTTCAAACACAAAGCTGGGGATTGTCATGCGGAAGAATTCGGTCAAGGCGGCGCTCAAAGCGGGATTGCCACAAGTGGGTACGTGGCTGTCACTGGGGAACGTATTCGCGGCCCGACTGATGGCACGCGTTGGGTTTCCCTGGCTGACAGTTGATCTGGAGCACTCACCGATCGGCTGGGACAACGCCGGGCAACTGTTCGGAGCTGTCGCCGACGCCGGTTGTATCTGCCTGGCACGTGTCCCCCGCGGCGATCACGACTACATCAAGCGTGTGCTTGACGCAGGGGCACACGGCATCGTCGTCCCGATGGTCAACACCGTTGCAGAAGCCAAACTGGCCATTGCAGCCGCAAAGTACCCTCCCACCGGAAACCGATCAGTGGGAGGAGGTATGCACGCGATGAACTTCAACGCGACGGCCGGTGACTACTACAAGTATGCGAATGACGAAGTTCTCGTCGTCCTGCAGACCGAGTCTCCTGAAGGGGTGCGGAATGCAGAAGAGATTTACAGCCTGCCAGGCGTCGACGCCATTTTTGTTGGTCCGAACGACCTGTCGTTCCAGATGCGAGGTCCCGATGGAAAGGACCCCAGCCCGGAAGAATTCGAAGCCATGCTGCAGAAGATTCTCTCCATCGGAAAGAAATGCGGGACCCCCGTCGGCCTTCACGTCCAGACGGTCGAAGCCGCGCAGATGCGTATCGAACAAGGCTGGCAGTTCATTGCACTCGGTAGCGAACTGCGGTTTATGGTCTCGGAAGCTCAACGAACGGTCGAAGGCCTCGGACTGACCAAATCCGGAGATCTCGCCCGGTATTAATCTGGTTCACTCGTCCTGATTGCATTTCCACCATGGGGGGATTTGCCCGCAGCACCGAACGGATGGGGTTGAACCGACAGTTGATGCTGCTGGCTCTCTTTCTGTAATGATCCGCCATGAAGCAGCAACAAAGCCGGGATGTTGTCCCGGCTTTCTTTTTTGTACTCCGTTCATGCGTCTGCGCGGGTTTGCGAAATCTCGATTGCCCGGATGTCCCCCAGGCGTCTTGCACACCCGACCCTGGTGATCGTTCCCAAAGCTGGGACTGGTAACACTGCTGGAACGAAGAAGTGTTGAACGAACCAGAGACCGATCAACCGATAAAGCGGGCGTAAAGTCCTCGCGCGACGTTGATATCGTCCGTTCCCTGAATGATGGCGCGGCCGTCCCGGAAGATCGTCAGCTCATAGGAGGGATTGTTCAGCGTCAGCCGCACGAGGAAGGGATTGCGCGTGACCGTTCCCGAAGATTCCAGTTTTCGCTCCAGTTCTTCCAGCGCGATCACGGCCGGAAATGCAGGAGAGATCTGTACGGAGTTGCGGCCACAGAGCACGACGGACTGTGAGGCGTTTCCTCCGTTAAGCCAGTCGCGCCGTCCCTGGACACACGCCGGGCACTGACTCTTGTCGCGAAGGTTTGCCAGGTTCATCTGCCGCAGAGATCCGTCCCATACATCAACGATCGACAATTGAGGGGGAACGAGGTCTTTCCGCCCCGCCAGAATCTTGAGCACCGTCGCCCCCTGCAGGGCTGTCACCATATGAATGGCGGGTGCAATAACGCCCGCCGAATCACACGTTTCGGTCGAGCCCGCATCGGGTGGAACTTCGATGACACAACGGAGACAGGCTGACTCGTGAGGAAAGATCGCCATGGTCTGTCCATGACTGCCAACGCACCCGGCGTAGACCCAGGGAGTCCCTGTTTCCAGAGAGAGGTCATTGATGAGGACTCGAATCTCGAAGTTGTCGGTCCCATCGACAATCAGGTCGACGTCTTTCGCGAACTCACGAATGTTTCGCCAGTCAATGTCGGCCACGTGGGGCTCAATCGTTACCTGTGAATTGACACGAGCCAATTTCTTCGCCGCCACAACAGACTTCGGCAAATGATCTGCAACATCCTGCTCATCAAACAAAACTTGCCTTTGCAGATTCGACAGATCGACGAAATCGCGGTCGACGATGCGAACAAATCCCACACCGGCTCGCACCAGCGTATCTGCCAGGACGGTCCCCAAGGCCCCGCAGCCGCAAAGCAGGATACGCGATTGGCAGATCCGCTGCTGACCCTCAGCCCCGATTCCGGCGAATCGGACCTGCCGACTATACCGTTCCAGCGAATCCGGTGCGGGCGTATCCACTGATGTCGAGCGATCTGCCGTCACGATAGATCCCAGCCTTTCTTATTAAACCGACGACGCGCAAACCTGCGGTGGGGCAGGGCGGGGCATCTGCAACGACGCGGAATTCTGTCGGTCAATTGAATGCCTCTGCGGGGATCCCCGACACGTGACATTGGTCAGCGGTAATCTTACCGCGTGACCAGAGTGTCCGTTCCACCATCACGCGGAGAAGTCGCTCGAGCTTGGCTTGAGCTTCAGGACTTTCCAGTATCCCGATCGCTCGGGCAATCGCTTCCAGGGTACACACCCCGGTCACGTGCCGCTGGACTCGAAGATGGTATTCCGTCGGGGGACCAGGGGGAAGTTTGACGTGGGGAATCCCCGCGAGCGCGGGCTCACGCCGTACGAATTTCTGCGTCTGCCGCCAGTTCGCGTCAGGAACAATCAACGTGACCGGTTCGGACAACGAGGCGACGAAGTCCGCATCCAAAACGGTCGCATGAGCACTCGGGTAGAGCAGGTAAGAACGTGTGCCCGGCTGATGCAAGCTTGCCGCGTCCAGTCGATCGTCAATGCGACCGTGAATACGAAGCTCGCTGTTCGTCAGCGCCTTATTGACCAGCTTGGCGGTGTTCGTCGTGAGGGGCTGCTCCAGCGAGTGCATCAGGATCAGCACGCGAGTTTGGAGCGTGATTTCCGGAATCCACGCACAGAAGCAAAGTGGTTTGCGAATCTCGCAGCGTGGGCAACGGTGCGCTGCAATGAACGGTCGCATAAATTGTCCAGAACGATTCGAAGAGAAAGCACTGAAGCGGGCTGACCCTAAAGGCAAGCCCGCTTCAGTCTGATTTTCAGTTTACTCCGTCTGGAATGCTCGCGACACCCTGACGATCGATTCGCCCGCATCAGTTGCTGGCAGCCTTGGCCGTGCGAACTGTTCGAGGCTGAATCTGTTCCTCAACCTTGGGTTCCTGTTCTCCTTCTTCGCGCTTCTCTTCGGCTTTCGCCATCGCCTGTGCGAGCAGTTGCTGTGCACCGAGGAGCTGGTCACGAGTGAAGTAAGGGGCTGGATTGGGATCGCCCAGATGTTCTTCCACTTTCTCGGCCAGTTCCTGGAACGACATCTTGTCAGTCAGGTGCCAGGCAGCGGCCTGAGCAGCCTGTCGATCGACTTTCCCTGTTCCGACCTTCGCCAGCAGTTCATAGAGAACGGGACTCGTGCTGACCCGGGACAGCGGGACAATTGTGTATTTGCTGGTAGGACCGGGCTCAGGCTTGCCGTGTTCGAGACAGACAGAGTTGAACGGGAGCGAAATAACCTTCTCGGCGGGGACTGAGAAGAACCCACCCCCACCACCGCCCATGCCCCCCATACCACCCATGCCGCCGCCACCACCCATGCCGCCCATGCCGCCGCCGCCCATGCCGCCACCCATCTGCTGGCCGCCGCCGCCGCCCATACCACCCATACCTCCGCCACCCATCCCCCCCATGCCGCCACCGCCCATGCCCCCCATACCACCGCCAAATTGCGAATGGATGGAGACACCGGCGACTGCGTCGGGAATCTTGACGGTCAGAGGTTTATCTGTCTTGTTTTCGATGAGGACGGTCCCCCCCATGGCATCACGGGGGATCAGCTTGACGGTGACCTGTTCGGCTTCAACCGCATCGAACAGATCGACCTTCTCGGCTGTGGGGTCGAACTTGGGGTTCTTGATTGGCCGTTTGCTGGCTTTGGTCGCCTTGCTGGCTGCGGAAAGTTCGATGGGAAGCGATGCGGCGACAATGATTGCCAGGGACGTTAATCCGCAGGCGAACAGCAACGCGACGGGACGACGGGCCATCGAAATTTCCTTTCGCACACTCAAGTGACCAAGAATGGAGACGATTCTGATCGTCAAGAAAGTCCACTCTGCCACGACAAAACATCTGAAATCTATGCTCAGATTGTAAGCCTGAGCCAGAGACGACCACAATCAAAACTTTTTCGGAATGACAATTTTTCCCGCATGAATGCGGATTGTGCGCAACCTGGTCCCTACAGTCGCGCACAGCTTTTGACAGAGATCCTTTTCCTATCATCGACCGTTGTCCGGAAGCACCGTGAAATGGATTATGAAAGGCCGATTAGCCGTTACTTCCGGTCTCAATCGCTACAAACCGGACCGGACTGAGAGAGGGGATTGCTGAGACGTTCAGACTTTAGTAGGTTAAGCGAATGGATCATCTCGTCAGGAGGCTCACAACATGTCCCGGCATAATTCCGACCGCGGTCGTCTCGCGGTGACATGGCTGGCGACGGCGTTCGTCGTTGTGATTGGTGCCGCCGCATCGGCGTTCGTCATTATCGCTGCCACGGACCAGAGGGAGCAGCCGCTGATTGTCTGGGGAGCCTCATTCGCAGGACTCAGTTTCATCCTCTTCCTGATGAACCTCCGTTGGGACCGCCCCGTCGGGAAGCTGCAGACCTGGCTCTTCGCACAACATCGCAGTGACCCCACCGACGAATATCGCGCCGCGAGACGACGTATCCAGTCGCGAGAAAAGTACGGTAACAACGGCCCCCCCACGCTCGAAACCGTCCGTGATGCCGCCGATTTCAACGGAACCTGGGCACCGCGCTCTTCAGGTGGATCGCATTCCCGCCGTGACGGGAAGTAACCGACCACGCAACCGGAACCTGCAAACAGAAGTCTGACCGGCCGAGAGCAGATTCCGCGATGCACCTGCCCCTGCGTGAGCACAATCGATCCAACAAGGCCGGATAGCCCCGGTTGACGCGTCTTCGCGGCTACCGGGGCGGCGTCAGCCGCAAGAGGTCCCCTCAAGGCTTCTCCCGAAGCCGCTCTCGATCCCTTCGTCCCACATCATTCCCAACAAACAACAATAAACAAGGTCAGTCGGGCCCGCATGAGAATTCTTTCGAGCCCAGTCAATTACACGGACAAGTACGCAGCCTCGTCGTAAGAAAGACGACGCTATCTACACTCGCCGCGTACCATCCACACTCACCTCGAACAGACTGAAGATCTCGTCCATCGATCCTCGCAGCCCTCTTTTCAAAGGTCAGCGCAACTCAAAGGTCAGCACAACCTCGGAAGACTACCGTGAGGAGTGAAGTGATTCAGAACTCTCCGCAGCCCCAGACAGTGTCTTTACGCGCCCCATCGCTCCGCGTGTGGCATCCGCCACGGGACTGAGCGGCGACAGTGCCACTCGGTCCCGGCTTACGGTTCGACGGAAGTCTACGCCTTCCCTTTGCGTTCCGATGGAGGTTGCTTCCACTGCTTCAGTTGCTGACGCAGTTCCTTCAAGGTGAGTGCAGGAATCGGCAAATGAAGCAGCGGTTCAGAATCCGGGGGTGCGGTATCACCCGACTCGTGAACCCGGTTCAGTTCTTCTTCAAGAGTCCGCAGCCACGCCGGAATATCAATTCCTGATCCGGACGTCGTTTTGAGATACTCTTCCACCGAGACCTGAAGTGCCTGGAATGCGGGTGATTCGGTCTTCCCCGCATCGGCATCTTCGCAAGCGGGCCTGATGCGGGCGAGCATGTGATTGACCGACAGCGGCTTAACGAAACGTTCCTGCAGATGATTCGCCACAGAAGGCATGCGCATTCCGTACTTTTTCTGAAGCATTTCCAGACGCTGCAGGTGATTGTCCGCCATCTCTTCTGTTTTCAATGAGATCACGTCTTCCCAGATCGTCGCCGCTTCGGTCTTGCCGAGTCGCGCCAGAACTTCGTGGGCCACCGTGACCGGCAGCATGTTCCAGGCATCACGGTCGTAGGCCGTTTCCAGTCGCAGGAAGTCAAGCAGCGAATAGAAATGTTCGCCGTAGTCCGACTGCGTGGTCGTCGTGTTGTATTCGAGAAAACGGTCAAATTTTTCAACAACCACCTGATAGATCAGATTCAACTGCTCTGCGGCTTCTTCGCGATCAATCGTTCCGCTGCGTAAGTCGTCCAGCAGCTTGATGGGATGCAGGGGGTCTTCGTTTTCCTCCAGATGCGTGAGGAAATGGTCGACGCCACTGTGGAGAATCGCACGGACGTTACCCAGTGTGAGCAACCGTGCATTCAGGATGTACGAGCCATACGTCTTGACGAATTCGGCCGTCTCTTCCCACAGAGGTTCCACTTTCAACGCTTCCACGGTCGACAGGCGCATCGTGTTGCTGTGCTCAAGCCATTCATCGATGTAGTACTCGACGATCGTCCCGACGATTTCGATCAGATCTTCATCGCTGAAACGTCCACCCTTCCAGTCACCGGAAACCTTGATGACGCACTCCAGCGTATAGCGCAAGGCGATCCGGAACAGTCGGTCGAACTCGGTCACCGCCATCCCCTTCGGACGCGATGCCCGTTCCATCTGACGAGCCGTCTTCAGCAGTTGCCAGGTCTCTTTCAACAGACCGAGCTGAGGCAAATGAGCAAGCAGGAAACGGATGACCATCTGCATCGATCGGGCGGTCAGAATCTGCTTGGGTTCGCCCCCATGTTCGAGAGGAACATAGAGCAGGGGCTTGCTTTGCAGCGACCTGAGCAGTCCCGGCAGGACACGACGAACTTCGTCTTCGTTCCGTTGCATGACGCCGCGATAGATGTCGATGATCCGCACGTCATCGGCATTGGTTTTGACCGTGTCATCCGCCGGCGAAAGGGCACAGGCCAGACACCACTGAGCCGAACGGCAACTGAGCGCCGTCTGGATCGTTGTCTGGATCAGGAACAGCTTCGTCTGCAGTTGTGTGTCGTACTCGATGTTCACATCGTGTTCGGCACTGGCCTGCCCGATCTCCTGCTTCCACAGACGCTCAATCAGGCGTGTCAGGTCGGCCTGCACTTCAATCGAATGGCGCAGCCAGTGACGCAGTGATTCCGCCTGAGCCAGCCTCAGTTCCTTTACCGCATTGGACTGAGGGTCGACAGGCACAACCTCACGTTCCACGGCGAGCGTCGCCCCCATCTGATATAGCTGGGCGATCGTACGCAAGAACTTCAGGCGCGGTTCGAGTTCGCGTTCGATGAGTTCGAACTCGGTCGCGCGGTGGAAGGCTGGCCGGTCGTCCATGGTCTCGCCCTCCTGACCATCATCCGCACTGTCCCGGTAGACCATCCCTTCATAAGCGGCATCGAACAGTTCGTCCTCTTCATCGCGGATTGGTTCTTCCCCCATCCCGCTCACTTCCTCAGACGACTCGGATTCAGAGGACTTGCGAAATTCCGTAATCGACGTCGTCGCAGGCGCTGACCACAATTCGCCCGCGTTCGCTTCGAGGTAGTCGAACATTCTGCGGATCAGTGGCCAGGGGTCTTCTTTGGTCATCGAGCCCTTGTCGACGACGATCCCCATCCACCACAGCAGCAGGTCTTCGAACGACATATGGCCGGCTTCCAGCCCGACTTCTTCCTGCTGGCTCAGCCACTGCATCAGCAGGCCCAGCGCGGCAACAGTGTCGCGCCGCTCCAGCAACGCAGAAACCACTTGCGCATACGCTTTGGCGCTGTCAAACTTTTCGACATGTTCGCGCCAGAACTGGATGTCACCAGCCGCTTCTCCCGCTGTCCGCCACTCCGCCAGAGCCTGAGCGACGTGCGAGGCCGAATCAAGACTCTCCCTTGCTGCCACACGTGGAAGGTCATGCACAGTCGAGGATCCAAACCGGTCCCAGAACTCGGCGAGTGCTTCGTAGCGGACCGAGATTGTGGCGGCCATTTTGGTTTCGCCCCGCGCCGCCGCTTCTTCCCAAGTACGGGTGTAAGCGTCCAGCAGCGCCTCCATCATGTGCAGCAGAATCTCGACCCGCTGATCGGGAACACTGTCTTCCCGCGATGAAAACAGCGGAAACAGTCCTTGAAACCCCAGAATATTCCAGGGATCGACCAGCGCCCCGCACTCGATTCCCCGGTGCAGATATTCTTCGGCTTCCGCCAGCAGGTGCATCGCCTCGGAAATCTTGCCGAGTTCCACAACGCGACGGGCACCGTGGACGCGACAGAGCACTTCGCACTCAAACCGGGCCGACGCGCAAGGGATGACCGCCGCCTGACGCAAACTGGCTTCGGGATAGCCCATCCGCGCAAACAAGTGGGCCAACTGCCGACGCTGGACTTGTTGAGTCCCATAGTTCGCGAGGTACATGTTCAACGACTGCCGGACATGCCCGAACGGCTGGCGAGTCGTCTTCGCGTGCTTTTTCAGGCGTTTGGCGCGTGCCCCCGTGGCACTCTCCAGCAACCAGGAATAAAACCGGTCCCGCTGGCGAGCAACTCGTGGCAGCAGCGACGTGAGCGTGACACTGGAATCGTGGCATTCCGGGCCATCCCCGCTGATCGCCGACGCCATGAGGATCGTTCCGCATAGGACTGCGGACATGTCGAACAGCACTTCTTCAGACGCCACTCGCTTTTGCTTCTGTTGCCAGTCGATCAGCGAATCAATGATGACGCGACGAACGACGAACCGCTGATAACGGCCTTTCAAATCGATCTGGTGCGGATCCCACTCCCCGAACAGATAGTTGGTTCGCTTGTTGACAGGGTGGGAATGATCGTGAGCCCGAGGGTCCAGCGCCAGTTCTTCAAGCTGGTTAAAGTCGAAGTACGCTTCGGCCAGCATGTCTTCGGGGACTTTGGCCAGCAGGTCCAGAGCCCCCTGGATCAGCGTCTGATACGGTCCGTGTGCGACGCCCGCGTTCCGCAGGTAAAGCGGCCAGGGACGAACTCGCTCGTGCGAGTACAGGTCCATCTTGCGACCGTTTTCCAGCACCGCAATCGGACGGAATCCGACAAAATCGTTAAGTCGATTCAGGGAACCCTGAACGATCCCGTCCCGGTCGTCCCACGGCGGTCCCTGCTGCAGCACCGCTTCGAACACTTTTGCCAGGAAAAATGGCTGCTCATATTCGGATTCGTTCAAATGAGCCAGCAAGTCCCGATGATGAGTCCGGTAGGCGGGAAGCACATCATTGAAAACGAGATTCAGCACTGATTCGGCCTGAGCCACGTCCCGGAATGCGGGCGCAGTCTCTTTCAATTGCGCAAGGAGGGCGCGCAGCGCTCCCGGAACCTTCGTCCAGGTCTGGCTGGCGACAAGCTCGTTCAATTGACGTTGAAACTTCGGGTCAGGTCGGCCGCCGGAGAAGTTGAGATAGCCGAGTAACTCTTGTGCTGTCGTCATATCGGTTTGGGAAAGATTCAAGTCCCGGTCCCCCGGCCATAAACGTCGTCAGCTCTTTTCAGCAAGGTCCGTGGAAAAGACGCCTCCTCCACAAATCTTGCCAAGTCCATGCAATACAATACGGGACTTGTCAGCCTGTAAGCAAACCCGTCTGCCGTCGTTCCCCGGATAAATCTGGTTCTGTCTTAAGCCGCCACAGTTTTGACTCATTCCACGAACCGTTGTTGCCGATTGTTCCGATAATGACCTTTCTGCGGTTCCTTTCCGTCCTGCGGCGATCTCAAAACAGGACGATTAGGGAAGCTGGAACGATTGCCTTCTTGAACTCTGGCAGGAAACTTCGGTATGGCGACAACCTCGCGGTCCACCGGAAGATCGATCGAGCAGCGGATTAACGCCATTTTCGGGTCTCCCTGGTTGTGGGGAACAGCGATCACCTGCGGATTTTACGCGCTTCTTCCGTATCTCCCTGTCTATCAGGAAGATATGAAGCGCTACTTCACCGCGCACTGGATCGAATATGCCACAACGGGACTGTTCTTTATTGGACTGTCCACATTGTTTGGCAAGCTGATGCGGATTCCGACCGAACGGAGCGCGCTGCGGGCCGATCTACTCGAGGGGCTGAGCCTCGACGGAGTCCCCGACGCCGAAGTCTCCGCGGATCGAATTCAAACGCATTTGAATCTCGTCGCCAAACGAAGTGAAGACACCCACCTGGTCCGCCGGGTTCGCGAAGCGTGCGACTATGTCTCCAGCCGACGATCCGCGGAAGGGCTGGAAGGCTACCTCACTTACCTGGCGGAACTCAGCAGTGGCCGCCTGCACGATGGCTACGCACTGATCCGGACGATCACCTGGGCTGTCCCGATCCTGGGCTTCCTCGGTACCGTCATCGGAATCACGATGGCGATCGCGAATATTACCCCCGACAAACTGGAATCGTCACTCCCTGAGGTCACCGCGGGACTGGCTGTCGCCTTCGATACAACGGCGCTTTCACTCGCCCTGTCGATGATTCTGGTCTTTGTCACCTTCATCGTGGAACGTTCCGAGCACCAGACTCTGGACGATATCGAAGATTTCGGCGTCAAACGGATTCTGCGGCTGTTCCCCGCCACTGCAGCGACCGTCTCTTCTCCTCTCACGCTCGCAGAACAACAGGCGGCGGAACAACTTCTGTCACGCTCTGAAGGCATGATCAACTGGCAGATGGAACTCTGGCAGACTTCGCTCGAATCGCTTCGCGAACGCTGGTCAGGAACACTCTCCAGACAGCAGGAATATCTCGATCAGGCTCTTCAAACCGGCTTGACGAATGCCCTGGTGGATCATTCGCAACAGATGGCCACGGTCCGGTCGGAATTCATGACCGCTTTCCAGTCCGCATCCACGTCGATCGGACAACAGCTTAACGAAGCCCGTACGGCGCTGGCGGAGCAACAGAGACTGGGCTGTGAGCAGATCGCCCGTACCTGGGATCAGTTCCGAACCGAGATTGCTCAAACACGGGATGAATACGCACAGCAGCTCACCGCATTGACCCAGGAAATTTCAGCAGAAGTCGGTGGCTGGCAAACCCAGTTGGAGACATCGACCACGGCAATGACCCGGCAGTTCGAGGAATTGCGACAGCAGGGAGATGTCTTCCTGAAGCTGACCGAAAACGAATCCGAGCTCGTCCGTCTCGAAAGCCGACTCGCCGAAAACCTCGAAGCGGTCAAGGTGGTCGAATCCCTTGAGCATACGCTGCTGAACCTGAACGCCGCAGTCAACCTGTTGACCGCACGAGCAAAAACAAAGGCTGCCTGAACCGAAGTGAACGACTGATTCCCCAATCCGCCTCACTTTCGTATTCGTACTAGCAAGACCCTCCGATGAGCCGCCGATCGAAGGAAACACTTTCTGTCCAGCTCTTCCCGTTCCTGGCCGTGCTCGTCTGCACGATGGGAGCGTTGATCTTCCTATTGCTGGTCACGACTCGTGAGATTCGGCAACGCGTTGTCGCTTTCGCCGCCTATCAGGAGGAATCTCGAAAACGTCCGTCGCAACCGGTCGTCGTCGAAGAGCCTCCCGCCACGGAGGCTCCGCTTCCCATCCCTGAACAGGTGATAGAGCCAGTCACCCCGGCCATCAACCGTTATGAGCTTGCTCGTGCCGAACGGGAACGGGAACTCGAACAGTTGAAGGCCGAGTGGCGTCTTCGCGTCAGCGAACTCGAAAGTGACCTCGAACGACGACGCAATGAGGTCGCCCAGCGCAAGTCGCGACTTGACGGCACGCTGGAAAACGCGGCGCTGCTGGAAGCAGAGATCAAAAAGCTCGAAGAACAACTGGGCGAACTCGCCGGCGAAGCAGCCGCCTTCATGCTCAGCACGGATGAGGCAGAACGCGTGACGCTCGAACAGCAGATCGCCGACTTAAAGAAACAAATCCGCGCTGCGCAAGTCGCTGATGCCACGGACGAGAGTGACCGCTTCCAGGTCGTTCCGTTCGACCCGCAAACCGGCACCAGCCGACGCCCGATTTTTATCGAATGTTGTGCCGCCGGCATTCGCTTTCTTCCCGAGGATATCCTGATCACGGCTCAGGACATGGAAGGATTCACTACCCGCGCCAACCCGCTGGCGGCGGGGACCGGAGCACTCGTCAACTACTGGAGCGTCTGGAATTCCAAGCAGAAGAATCCCCGTTCCGAACCCGAGCCTTACATCCTGCTGCTGGTCCGACCCGACGGGATCTACTCGTACTACGTCGCGATGCGCATGCTGGAACCGATTCGGACATCGCACGGCTACGAACTCATCGACCAGACGACGGCACTGAAGCTTCCCCCCGTCGAACAGGGGGCAAAAACGGCCTGTCAGACAGCCATCGATCGCCTGAAGGAACAGCGTGAAAGCATTGCCCTGTCGGCCATCGGCTCGGGTGCGGGGGGAACCGTCTTCGGTGGCACCGGACGCCGAGCGAGTGGTCTGGGACAGGGTTTCGCTCCGGAAAGCCCCGACTCCAACGGTGGCCCCGGAACACGCCGCTCAGGTAACGGCTTCACCATGTCCGACGTCACCGGCGGAGAAAGCGAAGTCGGCTCACGCAGTTGGGAACGAATCGAAAACTTTGAAGGTCGCCCGCGCGGCAAACGCCGCGGTGGAGGGACAGGCAGTGCAGGGACAGGCGGTGGAGGCGCAGGAGGTTCGCTCGACGAGACCCCCGAAGATTACCAGGCAATGAATCAGCCCGGTCGAGGGTCCGGCCGACGCGGTTCCTACGGCGGCACAGCCAATCCCGACGGCGAGATGCCTCAGCCACAATCCTCGGATTTCCAGTGGAGCGACGACACCGTCGGGGAATTTGACGGTACGTCGAGCGGTCCAGGTGGTCCGGGTTCTGATGCCACGGTTCACGCTTATGGTACGGATGATACCCAACCAGGGTCGCCGAACGGGCGACCGGGTCGACTTCCCGGCCGTTCCGGATCCCGTTCTTCCGATAGCGTGGAGGGAGATTCCTCTGCTGGCGATGGTGAAGCTCACGATGGTGGCTCATCGCAGCGACAGGCGAGCGGCGGGTCCCGATCGCAATCCGGTGATCCAAACAGTTCGTCCATGGGTTCCGACGATCCCTCGGGCGAGACTCAGTACGCTCACGAGCTTCGTCCGGGCCTGCGATTCGCGAAACCCGGCGAAAAGATCAGCCGGATGAACAAAGACCCCAATAAGCCGCTCGAACCGGAAATGCTCTCTGGACGCCGATGGGGTCTCGGCGATCCGGGGGCGAGCATCGGTTACGAACGCGAAGTCCGCATTGATGTCTCACATGACAGACTCGTCATCGCGGAAAAGCATGTCATCGCCATCAATGAGGGTGACACGAGGCAGGACGTCTTTGTCCGCTTCGCGTCGGCACTTGATGCTTACGCCTACGACTGGGGCCGCCCCCCACAGGGATTCTTCTGGGCACCGCGACTCAAGTTCGTGGTGAAGCCTGATGGGGACGCCCGGTATGAACAGATTAATGCCATGATGACACGTGCAGGATTGTCGACTTCACACGAATTCGCCAACAGCACCAAGGCGGTCGAGTTTGGACGCATGACACCGAAACAGGCAAAACCAATCCCGAAAACGGCCGTCTTTCCAAGATCGAGAGGGAACCGATGAGCCGTCGTCGCCCGAAAGCGGAGCTTCAGTTTGGCTCCGACTCGTTTCTGGATGTCGTCGCGAATATCGTCGGCATCCTGATTATTCTGATTGTGATCGCGGGGCTGCGCGTCAGCCACACTCCCGCCGTTCACAGTCTGCCTGTTCTGGACCCGGCCGAGAGTCCGTCGAGTCCGTTACCGATGGTCGCCGCCACGACGATTTCACCCCCGGTCGATGCCGAGCCAACGCAGACCCAGCCGACGCAGATTGTCTTCCCGGAAGAGCCGATCGAAATACCGCCGCTTCCCGAACTCGTCCCCCCGGGTGAACTGGTAGACCTTAGCCAGCAACTCGAGTCGGCAATCGCCGCGACCAGCATGGAAGAAGAAGAGATCGCGGAAAAGCTCAAAAAGTGGCATCTGCGGCAAGCAGAACTCCTCGAGCGACAGAAGGCGATGCAGGGGGCCCTCGCGCTCTCGGCGGAAGAACTGGAAAAGAACCAGCAGCAGGCCGCAAAGGTCGAAGCGGACCTGGATCTTGCCAGAGAAACCCTGCGCCGCCTGACAAAACAATTGGAAGAACTCCAGGCCAAGCCGACCATGGTCCAGACGCTTCAGCACAAAATCACCCCCGTCAGCCGCGTCGTGAACGGTAAGGAAAAGCATTATCGGCTGCAGGGGAATCGGATCGCAGAAGTCCCCGTCGATGAACTCGTCAACCGCTTGAAGGAACAGATCGAACGGCGAAAAGACTGGCTGGTCAAAACGCGCCAGCATCAGGGCCAGATCGGACCACTTCGCGGCTTCACGATGAGCTACCTCGTCCGTGTCGATACGCTATCGGGCCTGGACGAACTTCGAGCCGGACATGGGGGGTACCGTATCAGCCTCGAAGGCTGGGAGATCCGCCCTGAACTCGACATGCGCGGGGAAACGGCAACGGTCGCCTTGCGCAAAGGATCCAATTTCTACCAGTCGATTCTCGGTGCCTCTCCCGACACGACGCTGACGTTCTGGGTCTATCCCGACAGCTTCGCCATCTACCGGAAGCTCCAGAAATTCACGCACGATCACGGCTTCTCGGTCGCAGGCCGCCCCCTCCCCGACGGCATCCACATCTCCGGTTCACCAAACGGCTCCAAGTCAGCCAGCCAGTGATGCGCCGGTATCCCCCGCGCGAATTGCATTAAGATCGCTCCGCAGCAACACCGGCAGCACACCAGGGAACAAAACCGGGGTTCAGAGCGTCCCGCTGTCGCAAGAGATTTGCGCGTCCGAGTTGCCCTCGGTATCTGCGTCGCTCTGCGTCATCGGCGGAGAGATCACTGACTGGCGGATCGCGATTGGCTGGAAACAGACAGAACGAAGAGCCCGGAGTGAAAGTCTTGATCCGCAGATTGCGATGATTTTCGCAGATGTTTCTCTTGTTCTCAGAATCTGCGTCGCTCTGCGTCATCTGCGGATAGGTATTAAACTTGCGGGTCATTACTCGGCTTTCCTGTCGAGGGACCGACAGGGCTACTTGAGGAAGGCTTCTCGTGGTACCGTGTTGGATTCTCGCCGCCTTGGCTCGATTAGCGATCTTCCGGCATTAAACCTGGCGACAATTCTTCATCCAGACTGCGCGCCATCGAATTCGCCGACGTTACAGCATTTTGACGCAGTGATCAGCCACGCGCGCATCGGTTGCGACAACATCTCTTGACGCAGCGTCAAAATACTTTTAACATTGTGGCAATCTTTAAAGCGGCGATTCATTCTCGCGCGGAAGCGACGATACGTCGGTGCGCGAATTTGATTTCCGCCGTTTTCAGCCACTCTGAGAAAGGTGGCCTGGCTGGGGGGGGGTGTTTCTTGAAAGGTCTATGCGACGCCTGCCGTTTCGCCGTCATCAGGAGCAGTTGCAGTTGCTCGATTAGATGCTCAAGGTGCTCACGCTTGCGCACCTTGAGCATCTAATCAAAACACAACAAAAACAGAGGTTTTTGCAATTAGGTGCTCAAGATGCTCAACCATGTGCAGCGCGCATTACACTTTAAGAAATTTTCATCATCACCACCGATGAGAACCTCAAACCGGGAGAAAGGGAGGATGAGGAAAGGGGCACGACTTGCAAGGAAATCCCCCCCGAGCATCAGGTGTGATCAGAAAGGAGCTGCTGCAGCTTGGAAAGGGTCCGCGTCAGAAGGACCCGGACAGCGCCGTCCGACTTCCCCATGCGGGAAGCCACATCGCGCGTGGGAAGTCCTTCGACATAGCGCAGTCTGAGAAGCTCACGTTGCTCTTCCGGCAGGGAACTGACCGCCTCCTGCAGCAGAAATTCTTTCTGATCGCGCGAAAAGGCCTGGCTGGGAGTGGTCATGCTGGCGGCCAGCAGTTGAAGAAAGCCTCGCGCCTGATCTCCGGCAGGGGCGACATCGATCGAGACTTCGCGATCGACGGATCGTTTCTGAGCGGCAACATGGTGACGGTGGGCATCGATGATCCGTTGTTCCGCAATCTGGCAGAGTAACTTAAACGGATCACGACCGGGAACATTAAATGCTTCGAACGAGCCGAGCGCCGTCAGGACAACCTCCTGCAGAATATCGTCCGGTTCGAGCTTTTTACGCAGAGCAGGCCCGAGATTATTCTGAATGTAAGCCAGCAATTGCGGGCGTTTCGTCTCGACGAAACTCGCCAGATGGTGCTGCGAAACGGGGAAGGGAAGATCAGCGGCGTCTGACATACGGCTTCCTGAAGTTTTTGATATTCAAAATGTAGACCACTCGTCGGCACATGACTAGACTCACTTTTTTACAGAGGAATCCAGGAGGATGATTGAGTAGGGGTTCTCGCTTGCAGCGGTAATACACGGCTTATTTAAGTTCCATTCCCGTCGGTCACTCGGCTCCATTCAGGTTGTTCCCCCACTTTGACGAATCCTACTCAATTCGCAGAAGAGCAGTGGTCGCAACTGGAAGCGGCGCTGGAGGCCTTTTCACAGGCCTGGGAGGAAGCCCCTCTTCCCCCCACCATCACGGAGTATCTTTCTGAGTGTGACGAAGACCTGCGGCTTCCGCTTGCCGTGGAATTGGTCAAAATTGACCTCGAGCAGCGATGGCAGCGAGGACTGCGACGTGTCATCGAAGACTATGTTGCCGAAATCCCCGAACTGGCCGATCGGGTCACTCCGCAGCTTGTGCTGGAAGAGGTTCATGTCCGCAAGCGGGCAGGTGATCGCGTTTCAACCCAGGATGTTCTTGATCGTTTCCCTCATCTCTCACAGCCACTCGAGCAAATGCTGGTCCTTGATCCGACTCAGCAATCAACGGTGATCCACTCAGC
>NZ_DASWWZ010000060.1:0-2974 GCF_036405755.1 Schlesneria sp. | reverse complement strand
TGGTCATGGCTCATCGCGGGGGCGCACATGAGTTTGAAGAGAACACGATGGCGGCCTTCCGGGCCTGTTACGACAAAGGAATTCGTGGGTTTGAGACCGATGTGCGTATGACAAAAGACGGCGTGCTGGTCATCCTCCATGACGACAGTCTCGAGCGAACACATAACGCCAGTGGCTCCGTCGAAAGCAAGACTGCTGCCGAACTGAAAGACGCGGTTTCCAAGAAGGGACAACCGTTTCTGTTTCTGGACGAACTGCTGGATTACTTCTCCGACAAGCCCGTCTATCTTGAGCTGGAAATGAAGGTCAGTAACAAGAATCTGTATCCGGATGATCGCATTCCCGAATTCTGCAAAGCGCTCGTGCAGGCCGCCGAGGCGAAAAGGCCAAAAGCTTCGATCTACGCCTACACTTCGTTTGACGAACGTCCGCTGAAGGAAGTTCGCAGTCTCAATGAAGATGTTCAGACGCTGCTGATTGCTGGCAAGCCCCTTTCAGAAGAACTCATCAAGCGGGCCAGAGACCTGAAGGTCAACTATATCGGCTGCCAGCTGAGCGGCACCTCGCGTACCATGGTGAAAGAAGCTCAGAAGCAAGGCTTTAAAGTTAACTGCTGGCCGGGACACACGATCCAGGACTATCACCTCTGTCTGGGCCTGGGTGTCAACGTTCATTGCACCGACATTCCCATGTCCGTGCTCAAGGTGAAAGAGAAAATTCACTGACCCTGTCACGCCGGAGCCTGCGTCCACACGTGACCCGATCAATATCCCTTATTCGAGCGGATCGGCACCGAAGGTGTCGACCGTTCGATTCCGCTGCTCGCCTCGGCTAACCGGCTAACCGAGGCTGCCGATGTGAACGGCGCATTCCCGGCAGGAAACCGGTATCACGAACTTGTCAGTTTTTAAGTCATCTCTCTTCCGATCATCATCAAAGCGACTCTGGTGTGTTCTATGAAGTCGAAACGATCGGAAAACGATCTGTGGGATGGCTGAGGAGAAGTTGTGCTGAACAGCGGCGGAGACCGGACGCAACGGTCGCCAATCGCCCTTCCTGCTGTACCCAATGCACAACGTAATAGAGTGCTGGCGATGTCAAATATGAATTCCAGCGAAATCGCTCAACTTTTTTTGACGGCCCTGACGATTGGCTCGTAATGTGCGTCAAGCCGTGCCAAACGCGGGGTGACGATTTGGGGATACTGCGCAGGCGAAGCCTAAGCAAGGTTGACGCGGCTTCCCCAAGTTGCCACGTGCAGTTAAGATTTCGCCTGACTTGCTTTGCAATTTCGGGCCGAATTGCACCGAGGAAGTTACTTTGGTGGAGCTGTCACTGAAGTTTCAGGGACAGTGATGAAATCATCATGATTCAATCGCAATCGTCCGATCGTTCTGGAGCCATTGCCGAACGACTGGTAAAGGAGTCAACAGTGTTCGCTCGAAAGCTCGCTTACTTCTCTGTAGCGCTCGTTGGATGGGCTGCGGGAACGGCCTACGCTCAGCCGGAAGCTCGTCTTCGCATCGTTGCCCCCAGTTTGGGTGCCGCTGAAGACGACCTCAAATGGATGATTGAACTGAGTCCCACA
Source organism: Schlesneria sp. (assembly GCF_036405755.1). Lineage (NCBI taxonomy): Bacteria > Pseudomonadati > Planctomycetota > Planctomycetia > Planctomycetales > Planctomycetaceae > Schlesneria > Schlesneria sp. The sequence continues at coordinate 1,386 of NZ_DASWWZ010000060.1, read as the reverse complement.
CCCGATTTACGGAAACAGTGGAAGCCGTTCAAAGAAAACCTGCTCGACGCATTCACTCAGGGGGTCGATCTCTCGAAACCCGTATCGCTCGACCTGGTATTCCGCAAGGATGAGTTGGGCTACGAAGGACGCATCCCGGTCAAGGATCTGACGGGGAAGAACACGGGTTTCCTGCCGAACCTCCGCGGCATGGGGTACCTCTATAAGCCCCTTGGCCAGGAACTCTACCAGGTCAACGAAAAGAACAAGAAACCGTTCTTCCTGCGTTACGACAAAAACTATGCGTGGATGGCCACGACCAAGGAAGCGATTCCTGCAAATCGTCCTCCCGCCGCCCAGGAACTTCAGCCGCTGCTCGATCTGAAGAAAGACTTCCTGGCCGAACTGAAAAACGATGCTGCGGGTCTCGACAAGCGACGTGAGAACTTCCAGGAGCTTCGCAAGCAGTTTGAAGCTTTGATCCGCTTCAAACGGAATGAAGATCCGAACGCGTTCCAACTGCGAAAGTTGGCGCTGGTTCACCAGCTAGACGAAGCCGAACGGTTCCTCGTTGAAACGGAAGCCTTGCTGGCGACCTGGACAACGAACGCCGTCTCCCCTAACGGAACCGGCCGTGGCGAGCTGTCAATATCGGCATTGCCGGGAACCGATCTGGCAAAGAGTGTCGAAGAGTTTGCTGTCAAACCGAGCTACTTCGCCAACGTCCCCCTGCATGAGAATCCGATCGCCGTTGGACGCATCACATTCCCGCTCGATAGTTCTCGAGTGGCGCACTTGACCGAATTCTACAAGGCCGTTCACCCTGTCCTTCAAACCGAGATCAAGAGCCGCAAGGGTTACACCGACGCGCAGAAGGATGCGACTGCCAAGGCTTCAGACATCTTCCTCGATATGCTCGAATCGGGCTTGTCGCTGGGGGTCGTGGATGCGTTTGCTGATGCCCATGAAGTGGGTGAAGGCAAGACAGTCATGGTCACGGGTATCCGCGTTGTCGATGGGAAGCGAGCCGACGAGATTGTGCAGCTCATTTCCCAGTTCAAATCTGGCTGGCAGGTGAAGTTGGACGTTCACGAGCATGCCGGGGTGAAAATCCACGAGCTGACGGTTCCTGAAAGCCGGATCGAAGCTTTCCAGAAAGTCTTTCCTGGCGAAAACAAGGTCTACGTTGGAACCAGCGGCGATGCAATCTGGGGTGCTGCAGGGGTTGAATGTCTGACCCACCTGCAGGCGGCGATTGATGAGGCGGCCAAGCCCGCACCTGAGAAGGCGAATCCCGTGTTCGTCAACTACCAGTTGCAACTGGGCAAAGTTGTAAAACTGGCCGAAGTGATTCAAAAAGACCTTCCTTCGGGGCCCGGTCTCACGAAAGACCAGCAACAGCAGGTC
>NZ_DASWWZ010000059.1:0-16888 GCF_036405755.1 Schlesneria sp. | reverse complement strand
TTCCTGTTTCATGTCCATATCGGAAACGGATGTAATCTGATTCGTTCTTCAAATTCTTCCCAGTGTACGTTTTCCATTTGGACTGATATTTACGCAATGTCTCTGGTGGTATCCCGGTGATGTCGACAGCATCGAGTGCTTCACGGAATGTGCCGACTGGTGGAGGCCCCACCGAGGGTGGGGTTGGTTGGTCAAGGACGACTGGCTGAGCGCCGTTTGCAGGTTCCTTGAGGTCTTTCAAAAGTTCGTCGACCCAATGGTCAATCGTCTTTGAATCGAGTCGCAATTCTTCCGGTGCGAATTTTGCGAGGCGGGCATCTTCTAATTGCAACCATGCCTCGACATCGCCTCGGGCGATCTGGTCGAGAACTCTTCGATATTCGGTGCCGCGATTGGCCGCCGGAAGTGTCTTCTCGAGTTCTTCCAGTGCAGCAAGATATTGATCCAGTTTTGCCGCATCCCCTTGCGCTCTCAGATAGATGACCGAAAATGTTTCGTGATGGATCGCCAGAAATGAGTCCATTCGAGCCGAACTGGATGCCAGTGTCTTAAGATACTCTGTCGCCTGCAAACCGGCGGTCTTGTAGCTTTGTCGTGGCATTGAGCTGACGACCTTGGCGAACTTCGATTCACTCCCTTTGGGCACTAGCTTGATCAAGCTATCGATGACATCGGCGGACAATTTGCCAGGACCGCTGAGATTGGCGAATGCGACTGTCAATTCGTCAGTGTAGCCTCCGGCCAACGTCGCCCAGTTCTCGATCACCTCTGCTTTACGAAGAGTCGCGGCGATATCAGAATTGGCACTAAGCAGCTTCGCGGCGTCAGTCCCCTCGTTGAGTTCCAGCCGTTCGAGCCTCCTGGTGAGTCGTGCCACATCTTCTTCGGGCAGTCTGGATAATGCTCGCAGCAGCGCGTCCTCTTCAGTGAATCTCTTACTCGCTTTCGTCAGTATGCGAGCAAGTTGTTCGATTTTGGTCACCGCCCGTTCGCTTTCGGCCGCTTTGCCAATCAGGCCGATGATCTGAAGAATTCGAGCCAGCGACTGCATTCGTTCGGTGACCCCGACGGCATTAATTGCCGCTTTGATCGCTCCTGTTCCGATGAACCACGAGGCAATTTCCCAGATCAACGCCCATTTGATCCGACGTTCGACAGCCGGGCCGACTCCCATGGCGGCTGCCCCTTTCAGAGCGCAAAGGATTTGCTCTCCGACGGATTGAAGTGCGGCGGTCACTTCCTTGGTGGCTTTTGTGTCGCCCCAGCGTGCAAGCTGAACAGTCACAATCATGCGGACGATCTGGTCAAGTCCTTCGAGCACTTTATCGGGATGAGTGATCAGCATCAGCACGCCGTCGAGTGCGCCGCCGATAAATCGAATAAAGCTGCGAGCGGCTTCATAAGCGTCATCGACGAACTCGATCGTCGGTTCCACACCGTGATCGGTAACACGTAGGCTCGGAAAGATCTGAATCAGCTTCGCTTCCAGCAGCAATGCGAGCAATCGTTCGAAGGTCAGCGGTGCGATACCTCCAAATTTCTTGCCTACCACGACCAGCAAAGACCACAGCTCGCTATCGAGATCGTCAAAAAGCTGATCCCAGAGTTTTGCGTCTTTTAATTTCTGAATCAGCAACTTGAGTTCGTTTTGATCTTCAACACTCTTGAAGATTTCAATGATCGCCTTTTCCTGAGGCTCACTCGTCCAGCTTCGAATCAGCGCCTCGATGTAACGTATCCGCGCGGTCGGTTTCAACAGGCTGAACGCCGTCTGATCCAACTCACCCAGCAGGTCGGCAGCCCGTTCCAGACTGTCACTGTCTCCACGAGACAACATTTCGTCGATCTTCGAGAAAATTGCCGATTGGACCAGTTGTGGATCGATCGGTCCAAATGGACTTAACCTCTGATCCGGGTCGATCCCTGAGAGGAATGCGTCGAGCGCCTGCTGCGAGTGAAGTGTGAACTCGCCGTTTGCCAGGAAGACGGCTTCGACCTTGTATCCTCCGGTGAAGGAGTCGGTAATCGTGCGATGATGAGTGTATGTCCCTGGATAGGTTGCAGAGGAAGTGGGGCGGGCATTCAAATCTTGCAGTGTCACTCGAGTCTCAAGAGCAGCGACGTAGTACAACTTGCCGTCAGATTTCGTCGCCCGGGAGACGAGCACCCAACTCGTCGTGGCGAAGAGAAGCTTCCCCCAGATGACGGCGTGCAGCATGTCGTTGCTGGTGGCATAGCGAGTCGACCGGACGTGAATGTATTTAGGACCTGGGACTGAGAGAACCGCCGCATCTTGAAATGGCGGTGGACTGCTGATGACCTTGTCGTCGGCTGGAAGCAATACTTCATCGTCATGACGAAGTTCGACACTCTCCGGCTCACCTTTACGATCATAGCTGGGAACCGAATACGTGTCCTCCTGCGGTCCAAGTCGTGACTTCTGGAATACTTCCTGGAAGTTGAACGTCGTGGCTGCTGCAACGGTTTCCATGATGGTGTCGTTGCGCGCAATTTGCCTGATTACCTGCTGGATGGCGCGAGTCGCTGCGTTCTCAATGCGGGCTCGTTCGTCAGCCGGAAGGGTTCCCTTCCACTGGGCCCGAGCCGGAAGATGGTACACCTTCTTCACGATCGAATGCTCATAATTTCTAACCCGTGATTCTGACTGGCTGTTGATTAAGGGGGGACAGGTACTTCAAAGGATGCAAATTCCTCATTGAGATCCAGACGACTTCGGAGACAATCCCCATTTCTCCCCAGGCTGCTCACAGGCAGTCTGCAGAATCCTGATGTGATGCGCCTTTGAATGAGTGTTAAGGAATCAGGCTGAAAATATTCCCATGACGGACGTAGGTCAGGGCACCAAAACGCAAAGGCTCGGTCGGACTCGGTCGCGGCAGTTGAACGACGACGACGATCTGTTCGACGTGTGCACCCAGTGATGGTGATATCTTGCCGATCGCCGCTGTTACCATCGCGGGATCCATATCCGAGTATGGTAACTGGACAAATATGGTTCCTCCTGAACGAACTCCAGTAAGTGGAGCCGTCAGCTGGCTCGGTCGTCTCATCGTATCCTTGGCTTTCTCAAGCACTGCATTTTCGACATCGGTCTGTGTTGGAAGCCGGACCTCAGTATCCTCAAGCAGTTGTCGTGCGGCAGCGCCTCTGCTTCCCGTTGACTTCGGTACAACTCTTCCCCGGGGAGCTGAAGAGACAGTTCGGATTTCAACTCGAGTGACAGTTCCATCGCCAAAATGGACGACGAGATCAGGAGTCCTTCCAGCGGAGGACGAGGGGATGACTTCGACACTTGCAACGCTGCGCCCCCCTAGGCCCTCATTCAGAATTCCCTCGATCGTGCGCAATTCGGCGGCTGCAGCACGCCCTTGCACCCGAAGCAAAGGATCGGCTGCTCGTCGGAAAGTTTCCTCAAGAGCGTTGTCTGGATCAAGAATTCGTCCTTGCCACCGTGCAACGTATTCACGGGCCCGCTGAGCGGGTGTTCGAGAAACAATGTTACCCACCACGGTGGCTTGCTCTGGTGAGGAATCGATCGCTTGCGCGACTTGACCCTCCGCTTGTGCCGTCTCATCGGCAAATTGCTCGATCGATTGTGACAGGTCATCCGGCAACCCAAGCTCGCGGCGTGCTTTCTGGGCGTCATCGAGAATTTTGTCTGCCTGGCTCTCGAGTGTCAGGGCCTGTTGATCAGCTCGAGCCGCTTCTTCGACCGATGAAACGATGGGAGCGGCATCCATTGCTTTCCGGGCATTTCTGAGACGTTTCAAGTTTCTGAACAGCCCCCAGCCGCCTCGTAGAAGCTGCGCCATATCGACGACTGCAAGCGCAATCTTGATTTTCTCTGTGGCTGCAAGGATCTTGGGCCCCCAGTTCGGGAACCATTTTCTCAGGTTCAGTTTGTTTTCTTCGGCGATCAGGACCGCAACTCGCGTAATCTGAATGGCGTACGAGGCAACCCGAGCAAGTGCCGTCTCAGCTCCAATCGGGGTGGCGACGGAAGCCAGGGTTCCAACGTCGCTGAGGAACTTGCGGATGCCGAGGTGCTGGAACGCGATGAGATCCTCGGCTGTCATAAGAATCTGCCGACCGCTGTCGTAGTCATGGACAATGACGGGCTGTTCTGGATCCAATTCAAGGCCGTCTGCCGTCATCAAGTTCAGACGCGTTCCGCCGTCGAGGTCCTTGATTTCGTCGTATTCCGGGTTCGAATAAAGTCCCCCGGCAATGCCCCCAAGATAGCGAATTCGAATCTTGCCTTTACTTGTTTTCTCGATCGCAAAAACAGAGGTCTGCTCGAAAAATCCCATCACATCATGCCAGGCCAGCACGATCGCATTTGCAATTTTTGCTGCTGCGGCATCGCCGCCACTTTGCACTTTCAGCCTGGAGAGCACTTCGTGAAGCTCAATGTTAGCGTCGCTATCGATTGCGTCGTCGAGTCGATCAATCAGGGGCTGACCATTCACGAGCGTTTCTCGCAGCCTTTTCACGATCTCGGGCGCCTGCTCCACAGGGACCTCGGACAGCAATCGAATGATCTCTTGCTGTTGGACATTTGACAGAAGGACTGAGCCTGCCAATTCCGAGATCAGCTTGATCGTTGCCTCGAGATTAACGAGTTTGGGCCGCACGCCGTTCACAACAGAGAGACGTACCTGTTCCTTGTAATTGAGGTTCTGAAACGCAACGTCGCTCATATCGAGTGCTACAGAGAACTCCATTCCTCCTCTGAAAAGGCGACCGTCGGGATAGAAGATGTCCCATGTTCGATTTGGGTCCGTAGCGTGTCCGGCCTTTGCCTTGGGGCGACGCAGCTCGTACGCCCCTTCCCCGCCAAAGCGTGTGGCTATGCCAGTGATTGTTCCATTGTGTGCTTTGCCGCCAACCGTCAGAAATCGAACACGATGAGAAGCCGTATCGAGCACAATCTCCTGGATTGAGGCAGGAGTAACACCTGCCATGATCTCCAGCGGATCCGTGATCTCGTAAGAGATACCATGTGGTTCGCCACGATTGTCATATGAGGGCAAGGCGTAGAGTTGCTGGTCGCTAAGGTCGCGGCTTTCCTCGTAGGGAGCTCGAACGACGTCTACGTCACCAGGCCGGCTGCTGCTTTCCAAAGCTTGAGCAATCGTTCGCTCTGCGATCTCCAGACGGGCTTTGAGTGTTGAACTTAGCCGGTTGCACAGTTCCTCGAGCTGAGCGTCTGTCGGCCGGCCCGTGATCGTAATCTTGATCGGAATATGGCAATTGATGACAGACACGGTGTACCTACGATCCTGATCGCTCCAGTGCGTCGCCAAGTTTTTCCCAGATTCGTGACTGGATCTCCTGGTGAGTCTGTTCGCTGAGATCACCGACGAGCACAATTTCGATTGGAAAGTAATAGTTGACCACTGTCGCTTCTGGTCCCGTAGCCGATTGAAGGACTGCCTGGGAACCTGCTGCAGGGAAGATGAACTCCCCTTTGTGCACAATCGCCAGACCGGTTTCTTTGATCTCGACGCCGCTCGGCGGGGGGGATTGATTCGTCATGGATTGTCTGCAGTGCAGCCTCCTGCGAAACATGTTCTTGATCGAACTTCATCAAAGGAATTGAGGGGCCGTGTCGGGCCATGTGTAACGACAAGCGAGTCTTCACTCGGGCACGTTGAAGCTGGGCAGTGCTGAGGTCTTTCCATTGCAGAAAGATTCCTGAGACGGCGGATTCGTCGTTCAATAGGTTTATTCCACAAGACCGACAAGGGAGGCTATCTCAACACGATTGCACAGGTGAGGCCTCCTGTAACGCGACCATTCGGATTGATGTGTGTCAGATGGAATATCGTGGCATCTCCCGGGCGGCCACCGGTTAAGTCGGATTGCAGTTCAAAGTACGTCTGCTGACCCGGTGCCAATTCGATATCTGCCTCGTAGGTGGGACTGCGTTGTCCAAACATCAATTGCCAAACTTGTTCGAATGGCCCGTGATCGACCAGTTTCGAGTTGTCGCGCGTCGTCGGCACTTCAAAATCGTCGAATCTCACAGAGAACTTTGCAGGAGGAGTTCTGCCAATACGTCTGAACCCTTCGACCGCGCGCAAGGCCGGCATCAGGGCTTCGATGACCTTGCGACTTGGATTCAAATCCGCAACGACTCGCACCGTCGCCTTTTGAGAATCCTCCTGGTTGTTGTTCCCTGTCCAGAACCGGAGAATCGAGAAAGGTTCGTTAAACGCTGCGGCAGCGATCGTGACATTTCGCTGTGCCGCGTGCCGATCACCCACAACATGAAAGCAGTCCGGTTCTGGCGAGAGAGAATCAGGGTAGCAGCGGGCGATGAGGCATCGATGACCGGGTCCATCCGGATCCGTTGCGCTGCCGTTCGGTGTCCACTTGATGATTTTTCCGACGTCAGATAACCGTTTGGTCTGACCCGCTTGAATCTCGGGGTTAGTCTCCGTGCGCATGATCGTTTGTGCAATCAATTTGGCGTTGGGTCCGGGCCCCAGGTTGAGACCGGGGTTGCAGACGTAGACTTCAACGACAATCGCCGCCGTGCCGTCTGGAAGAGGTGACTGGCTTCGGTGGACCGTGACATCAATGGTGTTCTGAACACTTCCGGCAGCCGTGTCGGTAAAGCCGTTCAGGTCGATGTCCGGACTCAACCACCAGTTTGGCGAGGCTCCGTCATTGACCGTGATTGCGGTGTCGGCGGCAAGATTGGAATCGGGCTTTGTGTCATCGCAGGGCATCGGTAAATCCTTTCCTCAATCGAAGTCGAATTACACTCGTTTGCACACGACCTGGATTCCACTCAATTTGGCTGTGGCGGTGGCATCAGCGCCAATGATTTTTGCGGCGATGAGATACTTGAAGTTGCCATTGTCGATCAGGCTCTTGTCGTCGGGAACAAAGCCGACCGATGCAAAAATCTGAGCCCCAGTCCCTCCGTTCGAAAGCTGCAACGCAACGAGGGTGGACTGCTCACTCGTGGAAAACGACTGACGCAGCAGTTGTACGCTGACAGAACCCAGGCTGCCTGACCCTTCCCCGTTCACGGCGACACTTTGGATCTTGCCTCCATCGGGAAGCTGGATCGGCATCCAACCATCCGCGCTGGTTTGCCCGCTTCCTTTTGTCGCGATGCCGTAGCCGCTGCTCCATGCTGGCGTCGTCAGCACCGGGAAGAGCGTTGGGGCGAAGGTTAATGTTGTTGTCGGGCTGACGGGAACCACGATCCCTTGAAGCGTCGCGAACGCGGACGACACGCTGTCCAGTTCATCCTGGAACGAGAAAACCACCTTATTCAGTCCACGCTCGCCGTCGGCCTGAACTGCATCAAAACCGTCAATCCAGGGGTCGTGAGAAAAGTTCCGCTTATAGAGCGCAGCTGTCATTTGATCGCCTCGTTTTCAATCAGGAGCGAAAATCAGGATAGGTGTATGCGGGAAACGCCTGTCGTTCGTCTCGTCGAATCTCCTTGACGTGGTGACGCAGGTTTTCGGTGACAACCTGGACGCCAATCGGGTGGAAATAATTGAGCAGATTCATGATCAGGTCGTACTGATCTTTCGAAAGGATGGGAGTCGGACCCCCGGGAACTTCCTTGACTCGGACTTCGAATGAATACGGGTCTGCCGTCTCGGAGTTCGATTCGAAGTAACTCTGTTGCAGCGTAATTACCCCGGGAGTGGTTGGAGTAAATTTGACCTGGGATCTCTGCGAGTAATCGAATGTTCCCTTCGCAAACCCGTCTGTCTGCAGGGCCCAATTGAAATCACCCGACGTCACCGTTCCACTGCCAGCGGCCGGGGAAAAGCCGGAACTGATTGTCTGATACTTGAAGCTGGTCGCTGAGGGGACTTCTGTAATCGTGTGCACACCGTTGTAGCCAGAGATCAAGACACCTGCGACAGCGATGCGCATTCCCATCTGAAAGCCATGAGGGCCTCCAGTGACGGTGGTGACCGTCGTTCCAGTCTGGCTGATGTTTGTGATTGGCTGAACAGGAAGTCGCCCGAACCGAGCTTGCAGGATGATCGGCTTGTTAAGAAACAGATGTTCTTCAAGTGGGACCAGAGTTGAATCCTGCGGCACGATCTCGATCAGTTCGTCTTCTGCAACGGAACAGTAGACCTGCGTGCCTTGCGTCCTGACGTAGTCAAATCCCGCACGATGTGCCAAGGCACCAAGCTGGTCCGACGGCAGGGTTGAATGGGCCAGTAGGATTCCGCGACCGGCTTGATGGCGACCAGCCGTCTCCGCCGGGTCAAATGCCTTAATCACCCGAAGTCCTGGAAGAGCTGATGCCAGGTTTGTCAGCCGATTGAATGCCTTCTCAAGAGCGATCACCATCCTCTTGTTATTTGGATCTGTTCCGTAGTCGATGCCGGCAACGTTGCTGGTGATCAGATAAATCGAGTTAGGGGTGGCGTTATTCGAGCCGACGACCGTCTCTTCGCTGCTCGACCTGGCGCCATTCCACGCAATCGAAGTCTTATCAGGCAAGCTGGTGATCCCGATTCGCAATGTGCGGGTCCCAACGACCGTCTTGCCCGCGAACGCAAATTCAACCGAGACGTCGACCTCACCGGGAGCATCCGCAAACAGTTGTACGTGGCGGCGCGAAGTGATCGGGGTACGCAGGTTTGGTTCATCCAGCGGGTGAGGCAGTAGATGAGCTCGCCCGGCACCGGAATGGATGATCGTCCATTTCACTCGACCCGTCGCAGGAAGATTCTCGGGACACAGCACGAGATTGATCGCACCGCCTATGATCGCATCGTACCCGTCAGAACTGGGTAAGGCGTCCGCCTCCACCATCCCACCGGTTGCGGCAGGCAGGCCGGAAGATGCCAGATTGAATTGAATCGTCGACGCTGTGACCGCTGTGATCGTGACTGTTCCGTGATATCCGGGATGGGATACATTTAAGATGTTGATCCGCTCGCCAGCCACCAGTTTGTGCGGCACGGATGTCGTAATTGTGACAGTTGTCCCCGTCTCCGTGGCTGTCGAGATCGGCGTGAGCGACTTGATTGCGATGGCGAGCTTGTTCCCGATTGCCATGGAAACGTCGATGTGCGTCGGAGTCGAGAGGACGAAGTCGAATCCCGCTTGATGTGCGGCGATCGACAGTACTTCCGGCACAAGGGAATCGTGCGACAATTGAAGTTCTCGCCCTACCGAATGCAACCCGGGATCAGCCGGATCATACGACTTGAGGACGTTCAAGTTCCCACTCACGCCTTGCCGCACCAGGAGATCGATCAACGACTGCAGCGCTGTCAGCGTGGTTGGCTGCATCAGGTGATTGTTCAAATCGGATCCATAATTGACTCCGTGCCGATAATGACCAATCAGGTAGTGCGGCAGGAAATCGACATCGTCAGAGGGACGTCCACAAGCTTCCACTTCGTTTGCTGACGGATTTCCCTCGAAGCAAAGACTTTGTCCGATCGGTAATGTTTCAGGGACGATTCTGACTGTTTTGGTCGCGACGGCGGAGGGGGCGAGTTTCTCGATCAGCTCGAAGGATTCCTGTTGACCATTGATGTGAACGAGGTCGTTGATGGCCGTGCGCAGGTTTTTCGCCGTGGGCAGAAACCACTTTTGAAATAGCCCCAGCCGCTTGCCATAGGGTTCGTCACCCTCGCCGAGAACAGGATGGAATTCCGTGCGTGCCACGCTGGAAAGCCGCACTTCATCCAGAACACCCGAAAATTGAAACTTTGCAGGAACGGCGGCATTGTTGCCGAACAGCAAGTCTTTATTGTTTTTGACGGCTCCAAGGATGCTTGCTCCAGCAGGTTTCGCTTCCGCCAGGATCTCGTCACCATCGACAAACAACCGAAGGCCGCTGCGCTCTCTGTCGATGACCCCGGCGATATGGTGAAACCGACCGTCTGCAATATCGATATCCGCAAGAATGCTGTCGACTGTTCCGCCGTCACTCACCTCCCAGCGAAGATTGTTGGCTGTTCCACCGATCTGCCAGGTGGCCAGCATCATCGACCACCCTGCCTCGGTGTGGTTGGCTGCCGAATCAATTGCACCTTTGCACGCAAGAAGTCGTGGTGCGGAGGGGGCAGCAAGGTCCGAATCGTTAACGGGATCCGCCTTCACGAAAAACTCGATGGTGAAGTTAGCTGACTCTGCCAGATTGAAACTCGCATCATGCGGTACCCGCACGAAGCCATTTCCATTGGGACCTGGAAATTGAAGTCCTGCATTGAATTTGCCAGTCACACCACAGGTGGCCCCAGCGTTGAAACCTGGATGCCCGGTTTTACCGAATCGCGTAGTTTCGTCGATGACGAGGCCCTTCACTGCCCCACCAGTCAACACGCCGTTCAGAAGCCAGCTTCCTCCACCGGCAAATTCCCCATTTCCTGCGGCTCCTCCAGCGAGGGAGAATCGATCTTCATCAATTGAAGTGATGTTGAACGTGCCATTGGCGCTGGTATTTCCAGCCACTCCGTTGATCGTGACGTTCTGGCCCGTTGCCAGTCCGTGAACGAGGCTCGTGATCACGATCGGAGAGATGCCGCTGCCGGTCGTTCCAATGATCGTGCCCGTGGCTGGATCATTGCAGTGATAGAGCGCGATCGTCTGCGCGTCATATGAGTATTCTCGCGGCGGGAACCGGGGCACTCGCAGTTCGTCACCGATCAGGTCCAGGCTGTATCCATTGGCGTGAGCGCGGGATCGCTGGAGGCGCACCTGAGACAACAGCGCTTTTAACTGGTCTTTTTCCCACCCCAGTATCCATGCGAGCTTCGCAATGTTCCCGAGCAAGGCGAGCAACCCGAAGTTTGACGCACCGGTTCCTGACAGTGCCTTCGGCTTTTGACGAAGGGCAGTGAGTTTCGTCTGAAAGTTAAAACCGGGAGGTTCAGGGATGACGAATGACGTCCCCGCGAATGTTCGCGGCGGAATGACAATGGAACTTGGCTTGATCGATGCGTCTGAGTAAACAATTTCAACAGTGACGGCATCGGGTCCCGAGTTTGCACGAACGATCAACACATATCTCGTTTGAGTTGGAAAGACCCCGTACCGCGCATAGTATTCGTTGAAATGATAGTCGAGAACGATCGTTTCGCTGGCGGCATTCGAACCTGGTGCAGGTGTTTGATCGACTTCCCTCAACCGAAGCGACAGCATCTCGGCTCCCCGTGCATACGGGGCTGGGAGCAGCTTCACCATTGATTGGCCGGTGAGGTCGAGCGTGTCCAGTATCATGTATTACTCACCTGGATATCGATCAACTGCGAATCGACGTGGAAGACGGCGATCTCGTCAGGTTGCAGGTTGATGTTCTCTCCGATGGGGAACTCGATGACAGCACTGTTGAAACGAGGACTGCGTCCGAACGCGATTGAACCCATCAGCGGAGGATTGCGGCGAAGATGCAACTGCTGGATATCAATCAGCCCTGTCACGTCTTTGCAGTCATAAATCACTTGTGAATAGAGGACCGAATTGCCAAGGCCCAACGAATTGACTCGACGTTCCAACCGGTCCTTGATCGACCCGATAATGGCATCGGCATCATGCCCCGGCTGGATCATGATGATGGCCCGTAATCCGATCTGAACATCGTTGGCAAGTCGCAAGTTTGGGAACACCGAAATCGGCCGGACTTCATCGACAGCAAGATTCACGAGATCCTGAACGCCGTCTGCTTTACCAGTGGTGCTTTCCCAGAAGAATCCCGGGGCCACTGCGACAAGAATGTCAAAATAGAAAGGAGTTCCGACTCGTCGCTGCTTGCCGAACCGGCCTCGCCCGAATGAAAAAAAACTGAACTTGCTTTGGGAAACGTCCACACCCCCGAGCGGATCGAACAAACGACAATCTCGAACTCCGTCCAGGGCGATGACAGCGCTTCGCACTGCTTCAAGTGTCCAAAGGGTGCGAGGGCGACCGAGAATCGCCAGACGGTACCCCTCATCGGATTCGAAGTTCTCTCCGCCCATTGTCGCGTTGGCGTTCGTGGCGGTCACAAGGGCTGGATCAAAACTCAGTTTCGCCCTGGCAAAATCCGGGTTCAATTGCTTGATGGCATTTTTGGCAACGTTTCCTGCGGGACCCCTCGCTAACGCTTCCACTTCGACCGATACAGTTGGGGCCTGATTCGTCAAAGAAGCGCGTTGAAGTGTACGGAAACGGACGGCGGGATCCGTTGCAGTGGAGAGAGTTTCCACAACGGCACCGGCGGGGATGCTATAGCTTCGACCGTTCTTGCCACCCTCCAAAGTGAGCACCACAGTCCCATGTGACTTCAGTGCACGTCTCGGAATTCCCAGGTCATCCCCCAGTAGATCGAGTGCATCGCCTGTCGCCGTTGACGGAAAGCAGCTGTAGTAAGACGACTCACCAAGTTTCCATAGTTCCAGGTCGGAAGCGGCAACGATATTCATGATCTGCCGAAAGGCGCTGGTTGAGCGGAGATCAATATCGTCACCGAAGATCTCACGTGCCAGCGCGGCCTTGTCGTTAATGATCTCCTGTAACGGCTTGATCGCAAAGCCATCGGATGTGATGCCAAAATCGCTCATGTATTCAGCCCTGTCCCCTCAAGACGCAGCGCGACTTCTCCTTCGATCACCGCTTGTATGACGACAATGACTTGCCATTTCCGGGTATTGCGACGAATGATTTCGTTCTCATTTGGATCTTCACCCGGCATTAATTCGTAGTACCGGGGGTCGTCGTCGAAAATGACTTCGCTGATCATGGTGATGCGATCGTCCTGGCTGATACTTTTGACCAGATTCAATCGAATCAGATCCTTTACTGCCTGTTTGGTTTGGGCGGTCGTTAAGATCGCGGCCATATCTAAGCCATAGTTGACATTGAACACGTCGGTACCAAATCCCGTTCCGATCATGACTCGCAACCCCTGTGAGAGGTTGTCACGTCCCGAAACGAAAGTGAAATCACGACCACCCTCCCCCTCAGTCAAAACGAGATCGCCCTCCTCGAGCAGCAGGCTGCGACCCAACACATTCGGGGCTCGTAAACTTGTCATGTCAAATGCGACCTATTGCGTCTTAAGGTTCGTTTGCCCGGCGTTTTGAACCGACCAGGTCGGGAAAGCAACGTTCGCGACCGTGCCATTGGTGGTCCCACTGACGTCGGACAAGAGAACACATTTGCCTTCTACCTTGAGTTTGCTGGAGGTTCCTTTGTTCGTCACTTTGGCCACGTTCGTGCATTTCACCGACACAGGTGCCGGAGCCGATGCCGGCACGGTCATGCAAGTCGGAGGGGCTGCGAACGAAGCGCTGTCCATGTCTCCGTCGACGAGCACCTTTTTCTTTTTTACTGTCAGTTTGGATTGCCCGGATTTGAGAACGATCACCCCTTGGTGAGCACAGGTTGCTGTTCCTGCTTCGGTTAAGACGTACGCCACTTGTTGTCCTTCACTGAATATCAACGTTGCCAGTGATGGTGACATCACCTTTAATCGTGATGGCATTTGCTTCGAGTGAGAGGGTTCCGTTCTTGTCGATCTGGAACTTTGATCCCGATCTCCCGGAGATCGTGATCGCTCCATCCGGATCGATGTGGAACGTGCTGCCCGAGGGTTTGTGCTCGATCAGGATTTCGTCGTCCTTCCCTTCCTCAGGGCGATTTCCCACCGTTCCCAGAGTGGATGTGCCTGTGGTAATCCTGAGTCCGCTCACCTCGATAACACGATGTCCTCTGTTCGAAATCAGATCATTTGCGGCGTTTGTTTCGCTTGTCGGAGTCTTGCCGTCGAAATTCACTGGAAGACAAAGCCACCAGTCACCGGGTTCATTCCTGGGAGGTTCAAACGGGGGATTCTCGGACCAGATGAACCCGGTCACCAGTGCGTCATCGGCAAGGCCAAGATTGTGAGCCACGACGGCCTTCATGCCGGGATAGACAGGCGTGATCTGCCCGCATTTGTTCCAGGCAAAGGATGAAACCAAAGGCTTGTTGTTGAATACCTGATTTACTTCGTCATCAACCGGCGCTCTCACGCTGGGTTGTGTTTCCGATTTCTCGAAGCGTTGTCCAAACTGAAGTGTTGCCTGGTGTGCAGGTGACGAATTCCCACCAGAGTAGGTGCTGATTCCACACACTTCGACGACCGGCTGGCGACTGGTTTCGTCTTTAATCTTTTCCGTCAGTCTGGTACTCACCCCTTCCGCGCTGATCTGGCCCACAGCCAGTTGTTGTCGCCGGCAGTTGTCGTCAGAACAGGGGATGACCGCTAATCCTTCGCAGAGATATCCGCCCGAAAGACTAAGTGTATGAGTGATCGAATGAACTCGAAACGTGTCGTCCTTCGACGTGAATCCAACGACATCTGTGGCCACCTGGTTGCCTGGTCGTAACTTGGGATCTCCGGCAATTCGGAAATTGAATCCCTTGATTTCCCGCTTCGGCAGACTCTTCAATCGCCCGTCGCCAGTGACTTCAGGCAGTGTTTTGGAGTAGCGGCTGAGTTCGGCCAGATTGACATCCCGTTTAAATCCAGCGGGCTTGTAGTCATCGCTCTCAATCGGTTTTCCAATCCGGATCGTCTTGTCTGAGACGAGGAATTCTGCCGACGCTCTTTCAGCCAGTGAATCCAGGACCTTCATGACTGATTTGCCACGGAAGCTCGGGGCGTTGAGTTCGATGTCGATATTCTTGACGACGGGGGTTGTATTGACCCTAAGATCGGGAGCGCTGTCCCCTGTCAGGCTTGTCAATGCGGCCGTTAGGACACTACCCCCCGCCTTCTCAGAGTCTTCATCGGCAGTAGCGTTTGTCAAAATCTTTGTGATGAGCGACGTAAAACCGATTTTTCCCTCGAGACCTTCGTCAAAAATCGTGTGTCGCAGGCCAAGCGTGGCGACTTCTTCTCCTTTCAAGGTCGTGACCATGTGGTCTCCCGTCACCTGAGTTTTCACCTCGGTGTAGAACCCTTCGACGACGGTTTCGAATGAGCCGTCGAAATATCCGAGCTTGATGATCATGCGAGCCTGCTTCGGATCCTCGCTCAAGATTTTTGCTTTCGCTTCCGGCAAATCGATCAGCTGGACCTCAAACGTCGTACCTGATACCGCCGGCTGCATCGACACCTTGATTGAGACATCGATCAAAAAGTCTCCCTTCAGCAGATCGTTGGAGACCTTGAATTGGGCATCCGGGAAATCAATCAGGTATTTGAGAATTACACCCATCGAGTTGCGATCCCTCCCGTGACCTTGGAGCCAAAGGTTCCCGTCCCGTTCAAATTGCGGACAGCGACACGCTGAACGGGAAACGCGAGCGCAATTTCGCCGGCCAGGTACTCCAGTTCGGGGACCACCTTCCTCATGAATACGGTTTGCGTCTTACCATCAGGCAAGTCTCGATCGACTCTGACAACGAGGTACATCTGGGGGCGTGTCAGATCGGGCGACGGTCGCATTATGGACGAAGCAATTAATGGTTCCGTCGCGGGTAAGTCAAAAATGGAACTCGGGTTCGAGGTCAGGGACGGCGATGCGTTGACATACATGCGGAATCGATAAGTGACTCCCCCGAAGACCACCGGAAACGATTGTGGAAACCCCTGGTCCGCATCGATTGGTAGCGGGGTATATTTCCTTGTCGAATCAGAGAACGATATTGCCATTCCAGTCCTCCGGCACGAGCGACTTTCAGATAAACGCAGAACCACCGGCCATTACCAGATCAAGCGATCCTCCTAACAGGCCACCCAACTGCGTCCGAGGGACATGAATCAGTGAAATCGTTACCCGTAATGTGTCACGCATCTGATTGTCATGGGTGAAGATGAGGCTGGTAATCTGCATGTCAAGGTTGACGCTGGTTTTCGCAACGACGGGAACTCCGGCCAGCTTCATCAGGGGAGCCGATGCGGATGCAAGCAGTCGCGACGTGAGCGCCATCGCCTCCAATGCTGGTCGGAGCGCACGTTGCTTCCCAATCAGCAGGGCCTCGATCGTGATTGTTTTCGTTGTTGGAGCCACCATCTGCGTCAAGGTACTGCCGGCAATTGTCGCAGTCTTGTATCCTTCGTTCATGACAAAACTCGTCACTGCCAGCAGCGGGACAGCACCAATCAGTACAGGAATGTTCGGTTGCTCGTTCATGCGGGATCTCGGTCCTTTTCCCCCCGGAATCCAAGGATGATGCCACTGAATGTTGCGGTCGGTGCACCATCAATGACGACGTTGCTTGGATTGGCAGATGTGATGAGGCAGTCGCGAAACAGCATCTTGTTGAACGTCCAGTCTTTCCCATCACCAGATTCGGCCAGCATGATGTCGAATTTGGTCCCTGCCAGCGCCAGTCGAGTCAGTTCGGCCACGGCCGGTCCGATTGCTTTGAGGGACAGTGAAAACGTAGCGGCCTGCGGATGAAAGACTGCTCCGATATTGTCCGCTTCGATCGAATGGATCGGAGTCACTTGCGTATTAAACGTGGGAGTGAACGATTCGACGGCACTGATACTCTTGCCGTTGGCATGGATTTCCAGTCGAGTCTTCCAGTTCAGACTTACCGGCGCGGCAGGTGCGTCGGGCATGGCGAGGACTCCTATTGAAACTTGAGGGTGATATTGAGTCGATGAATGGCACCCGCATACGTGACGGTGATGATCGAATCGACCGTGCGCGAATTTCGGATATTCTTCAGCTCTTGAGCTTCGAGATCGGACAACGTGGCCGGGTCTTTATCAAGTAGCACAAGGACCGGCAGAAAAATGTCATAGTTATCGATGACTTCGCGCTGTTTGAGGGGTTCGAGGACCGACGCCATCTGCGATTCGAGCGAGCGAATTCCGGGGCGGTTAATCCGCAGGACACCGATCGATTGAATCAATTGCGCCTTCAAGCGAAATGTCACATCG
>NZ_DASWWZ010000058.1:0-6653 GCF_036405755.1 Schlesneria sp. | reverse complement strand
GCTGACGTTAGTGGAGCTGAGGAAGACTTGTTCTGCGGCGAGATTCTTTTGTTCTTCGGCCCAGTCAGTGAGAACTTTGCGGCTGCTTTGCAGGGCCTGTTGATTGATCCCGTCGAGTTCGAGGACGTAGTTCTTCTCGTCATTGATCGCATCCAACGCATGCTGCAGTGCCTGGTACGACTGATAGACAGCCGTCGTCGCCTGCTGGATCGAGATGGCACTGGCCCCCAACGCTCCAAACGATTGGATTGGTAGGTCTTTCGAACCGGTCGCTGCTTGCTGGTTCGCTAACTCCCGTCGCGTCTGGCTCAGGTCCGTCTCGCGGTGGATCGACTCGGACACCGACCGGGTCCGCCGTGACACTTCCTCCGCGTGCCGCTTCAGTTCTGTCTCAACTCGTTCATCAACGATCCGGAAGAACGCCTCTTGATGCTCGGGAAGCGAGGGATTGAGAGGCACAGGAGGAGGACCCGGCTGAAACTCCAGCGGCTTGCCTGCGTGCTCGACCTTGTCAGCGTAGAAACGAAATCCTGACAACTGCTCCAGCGGAGAGCGGAACGATTGCCGTTGCTTGTCGATCTCCGCAGAAATCTGCGTTAATGCACTCAACTGTTGCTGACGCGAATCCCTGGCGATATTCTCCTTTTGAATCGCCGTGATCGTCACGCTGACCGCGTCCGCATAAAGTTCCGCCGGGTTCCGATTGGGAATGAACGATTCAATGTAACCATCGGGCTGTTTACCCGAGCGGATCATCGAGTACACCCGCGCCGCTACTCCCAGCTTCGTCCGCAGTTCTCCCGCTCCATTCTCGCTGAAGTCGGTCGATTTCTTATGCGAAGCTCCCAGGATGGCCAGACTCAGATAGGCTTCCATCCCGGTTTGCTGCAACTCTTCTTCCGCCGCATCGCGTTCCCGCTGAATCTCCTCCTTCGAATGCTTGCCCCGCGACGATTCATTGAAGCGGACCTTGCCTCCGTTGATCCGTGACTGCAGCCGCCGCTCTTGCAACTGCATATACAGAGATTCCAAGGAAAGCGGCACTACGCCATCCACCGGTTGCACGTCCCGATCCAGTAATCCCACATCCTGCCGAATCACCCAGTACGTCGAAAGGCCGAATCCCGCCTCCTGGGCAGCCTTCGTGAACGCGTCAGCCGCTGACGGAGGCTCTGGCCGATCCTCTTCATTGGCGGGGGGCGAGCCGGGAGCCGGAGCTGGCTGGGGTTGGGGTTTACCCAGTTGGTTCGTCTTGACCTGAAAACGCGAATCCAATGCATTCAGAAGGTTGTCAGATGCCAGCATTAACTCGGCATCAGACAGCCAACGGAAGCTCTTCGCCTTTTTCCCAGCGTCAGTTTCCGCCTCTGAAGAGTGAAGCAAGTTCTTCAACGCTTCACGATCTGCAGCCGAAATCCCCGGCGGAACCGGGCCTCCGGGCCGAGGAACGAAGTCGGACGACACTCGCTCAAAAAGAACCGTCGCTCCTCGAAAGTACTCCAAGCGACGTAATTGATCATCCTTCTTATAGTTCTGAAGAATCTGAGCAAAAGAAAGAGGCTGAGTCGACGACGACGGATTATTCGAAACCTGCTTCAAAATCTCAAACTTCCGACCCTGACCTTCGTCACGATACTTGTACCCGCTCGAAAAATATCCCGCAGACGTAACCAACGTCGTGGAAAAATCCTGGGCTGTCAAAGACGATGGCATTATCGCCAAACACGCGAGGCCGAATATGGATCGCGATCTTTGGTAAATGGTCATAGCTCACCGTCGATTAGTAGCGATTGTGCAGAAGCCAGAAATGTTCGCGATGCAACTCGAACTTCGTTTGCATAATGTATCGTTGTCGAGAGGCGAAACTCGACATGCGGGAAACTGTTGATGTCAGCTGCAACGAATTGATAGTGAAGCAACTCCGATGGTGAAATCGGGGTGACTGGAATTTCCTCCCAATCGTTCGCAAACTTTTTCTCAAGCTTCCAACCGATAGCAGTCGGTGTCCCCTGAAAGATCGCTGTTGCAGTAATGCTGGATCCTACTGCCAAGGGCCCGACTTGCACTCTAATCGCGTCTGTCGCCGAATCCGAGATTTCTCGAATGAGCCGAAGGTCGACATCAGCAGCGGAGCCGGAGAAAACTTTTCGCGAAGCTTGACAAGTCAGGTAACCAATTCTTTCCGCCCTGATCACGAGGTCTCCAGCTGTCACATCGCCGGTGACTACGAACTGGCCTTGGGCGGTGGCTTGGATAGTACGGGTGCGATTCCCCCCTTGAAACAAGACTACGTAAGCTCCAGGAACGGCATTATTGGTCGCATCTCGCACGAACCCGGAGATCTGAGGGTCGCTTTGTGCGTGCAATCCTACCGCGAAATAGCAAGCCGCGAAGGTGAAACCTGAAGCTGCGATCAACCGCCCGCCGATTTTGATCAGTCGCATAAGGACCAGCTCGAAGTAAAGCCACCGATGAAGCCGCCTCTCGTTCATTTATCTTCCCTCTTCAGCGGAACTCGTCGCAACTCGACGCGGCCGATTACATACACAGGGACACTCGCCGATCGCACCTTGCTCGTCAATGAATCGGTGACCGCCACACCCAGAACCGTGCCATCAGCACCTTCATTGGGTGATCGTCCCAATCTTTCGATCATCAATCCTTGCAATACTCCTGAGAATTGCTCCTGTAGAAGAATTTTGATGTCGCGGCTTACACTGACGACCGGCGGCTCCGAGACAGTTCCCTGGGGAGTCTCAGCCACGATTCCGTCATTTCCAGCAAGCACAATGCTATTTCCAGAAACTTTCGCCACCGGCCGTGCCAATACTGGTGCATCATTAGCTTTGAACTTGCCATTGTGAAGGCCGCTTTCCAAAAACACTGTCTTCTTTGCTTGAGCCAGTGTCACGTCAATGCCGTGAAACGCGTCCACATCTCTTCGGAACTCATATGCCCCCGAAAGCTTCGTGTCTGCGTTCACGATGAATGAGCCGCGTTTTTCGAGAACCGCCTGCATTTTATCCGGACTCCCCTGCACTCTGCTCAATGTGCATCGCAATGGAAAGCGTCCGATTTCGATGCTTTCCACGTTCGGTTGAGCCGCGACCATCAAAGCTTCGAATGGAATTGGCCCGGCCGCTATCGAAGTTCGATACCGAAAGAATTCCAACGGATTCAGTCGAGAGTCCTCACGAACAGAAAGCACTTGCGCGTGAATAAATCCCTCATACGGACCATAAAGTTCTGGCACTTCGAGTAGCACTACTATCGTCGGCACTCCTCCTCCCTGAGTCAGGCCAGTTGACATCAACTCCATCCTGCCGAGATAAAACCCTGGTTTCAGGATTCGATTGATTCGCTGCGAAACTCCCTGCACATTCAATGAGGCCCCCTTAGTCATTCGATCGCAAGAAACTCGCAATGCCCTTTTCGAGTTGAGTGGTCCGTGACTCGTTTCTAAATATGGAGTGACGGCAACTGCGCTCGAAAAAACGATATAGGGCTGCTCCTCGACAATTGTGATCGGATTGAATCCGACATGAGTAAACACGCTGTCATGAGCGGCGAGGACAACTGCAGTCATGTCACTTGGCTTCGTCTGTGAATAGTACCAATCTGTCTCACGAAGTCCGAAAACGCAGGAGCGTCCCTGCAAAAGTCTTACCTGAAGATCGACATGGCCGGAAGAATCATCTAGATCCAAAACCACTGAAGGGGTGATGGAGAGTGGAGAAGATGAACGAACTTCGATCTTGGATGCACTACCAAGCGCTGTCCTGCTTTTGATCCAGACGGCTTCAAATTGTCTGACATTCCACGGTGCGTTTCGTGTCGGATTGCCGGGATCCACCACCCCCTTCAAATCGGCAGCGGACCAAGCCCGCTGAGCATTAACCGCTGGACTGGCTGCGGTCGCCAGATAAAACATGTCCAACGTATCGCCGAACATTGTGACGGCAGGAGCGAAACTCGGAGGCGAAAATTCGTTCACGGGGATTACCGAACCGAATTCTCCCACGGGGGTTCCGCAAAATGTCCACTTGTCGACCTCCAACTCTATCAGCGGAGGAAGTGCCGTAAACGATACTTTCCAACGCGCCGGAATCTCAGCGTACACCATATAACCCTCGTGTGCTTTCAGCGACGAAAGGTCCAGTTCACCCTGCTCGGCAAACTGTGGCAACGGGGCCTTTAATTCCGGCAGCGCAGCATCTCTGACAGCATCCGGACCTCGCTTCCAACTCAAAGTTTGGGAACCACGGTAGGCAACAATTGCAGTCACGTCGGCCGGCAACTCGGTGGCCTGTTGCACGCCAGGATTAGATGGAAAGGAAACAGCATTCCAACCAGCCGGCAGGCTAATGATATACTCACCACCATGACGATTAGATGTCAGGAGAACAGTGGCGATTGCCACCCAAAATGATTGCGGTCCCATTGAACAGGCTCTATTAAACGTGAGATAAGTTGAGCGGCCAAGAAATCACAACAACTCTTCCAAATCCATTGTCAGGGCGAAGCACACCAGAAGCAACCAAATACACAAGCACTCGTCAAATATTCTTGAACTCACTGGATGGAGTTTGATGACGCGAATTTCGATTCCGAACTCTTTGGCTGGCAGTCTTAATTCGAACAATTTATCCTGTCACACTACAGTGAAGACGAGAACTGTTTTAAACAAACCACGTGACATTGGAGCTCGACAACGGCTTTAGTTACCACAGGAGATTCGAGAGCGTTCGATCACACTAGCTTCACCCCCTGCTTAACACACCACAAGCGATACTACTACAATTTCTTTCTTAAAGATGGTCCATCCGGGATTATTGTGGGTCGAGCTTGAGTCCGCTGTAGTAGAAGAAGATTGCGGTTTTGAAGTTTTGTCTGTTACGGAAGCCACCGACGCGTCGCTTGATGGACATGATCTTGCTGTTCATACCTTCGGCGACCCCATTGGTAACGCGGTGGGTACAGTAACTCACGACGTTGGCCAAACGCTCCTTAATCGCGCGGGCAACGGTTTTCATCGGCTCCAGTCGCGTGCGGATCACCCGCTGATACCAGGCGTTGAAAAAGGTTGTGGCACTGGCGGCAGAGTCTTGCGTCCAAAGATCCCGCAACATTTCTTTGAAGGCCCAGGCTTTCCCCGTTTTGAGTTGTAAGGTGAAGGCTTCGTCGAATCGGGATCGCTGTTTTTCACTGAGATTCTCCTGACTCGTGAGCCAGACGTACTTCGTGTGACTCAGGCGATCATCACCTTCCTTGAGAAGTTTGCGATGCTCAGCGCGCCGGACTTTGTCGACCCCCTTCGTCGCCATCTGCATGATGTGGAATCGGTCGTGAACGATCTTCGTTTCTGCCAGGGGAATGGCTTGTTTCGCCGCTTTGACATAGGCGGCGCTCATGTCCATGGCGATCGCTTCGATCGAATGAAGTTGCGTCTGGGAAAGGGCTGAAAGTGCTGCGAATCCCGCGTCGGCGTCATTTCCATCACTGATGGCCTCGACGGTACTGCGATCCAGATCATAGACCAGCGTGATGTAATTCTGGCCTTTCAGGAAGGCCTTCTCGTCAATTCCCACGCGAGGAATGGCGACGTCTTGCTTGCGCGCACGACCTCGTGCAACAGCCCTTTCCAGGATGGACCAGGTCTGATCCCATTTCGTTCGCAGGATGCTCATGGCCCCTTTGACATTCTGCGTGGCCAACAGCACCTGAATGGCGAACCGCTCAAACATTAGAGTGAAACGGCTACCCTTCTCGGCCCACGGGACGCGGACCTGTTTGACGCCGTGAACGGGGCATTCAACACGAGGAATCCGGGCAAACAGAATCGTCTTGAACTGACAACTATCCAGGTGTCGCCACTGACACTCTTCGGTGTGGTCATAGCAGCTCAGTTCTCGCTGACAGTCCGGACAGCAAAACCGCGTTCCCGAAGG
Source organism: Schlesneria sp. (assembly GCF_036405755.1). NCBI lineage: Bacteria > Pseudomonadati > Planctomycetota > Planctomycetia > Planctomycetales > Planctomycetaceae > Schlesneria > Schlesneria sp. The sequence goes on along the minus strand of NZ_DASWWZ010000058.1, from coordinate 705 downwards.
ATGCTCGACACGAACTTCAACCCGCAACTGCTCGATATTCAACGCGACGCCAGACACCGTCCAGGGACTCTTCAACCCCAAGATCTGCTGGTACAATTCCCGATCCTGCATCGTCTCACCTGCTCGGAAATTGAAAACTCACACCAGACCCACACCAAAGCCGGATGAACCTTAAAGACGCAATCGCCCCGCGCTTGATGATTAACTGCAAGGGCGCTTCATTTAATGATCCCAGTTCAATCGCAAACGCATCACGCGGACCCCTACCTTCTCAAGGCTGGGCCTATATCCATTAACACTCTGCTGTTGCCCTGCCTTAATAGACATCCCAAGTCTGTAGCGCCAGATAGAATAGGCGACCGTACCCTTGAGGATGTGTTGTGCGAATCTCGACTCTTACGTGCCTAGCGTAGCCTGAATATTCCGAAGCCAAAACGGGATCAGTAGATTCGTCCCTAGAACGATCGGCAACTTCACCCCAAGTGCGCGAAATGTCATGGAACCGAACATATTCCCCACCATTATCCGTTTTCACAAACCGAATTTGCGTCTTACCATTATTCGGAGGACTCATATCATCCGTGAATATTAGGTGCAGTTTGTATTTTCGCGTCGCGCCAGCACTCTTCACCGGTGCACCGGTGAAGCTGTCATTGAATGGATAGTACACAATTCTACCGGCGTAACCACCGAAGCCCCATGAAT
>NZ_DASWWZ010000057.1:0-9251 GCF_036405755.1 Schlesneria sp. | reverse complement strand
CCGTCATACACATGCACCAGTCCGTCTTTACCGATATCGGGTTGTCCCACAACACGATCGGTCCTAACATCGTGCGCCTCAAAAAAGGCTCGAAACTGGTAATACTCTTTCTGTGCCAACGGGTCATACATGTGGTCATGGCACCGGGCACAATTGAGCGTTGTGCCCAGAAAGGCCTTGGCCGTGTGCTCGATTGTTGCGTCCAGCCAGACGTTGCGATTGAACGAGAACCAGTTGCGAACGAGGTATCCGGTTGCGCGGCGTACTTGAGGATCGTCGGGAGCGATCTCGTCGCCCGCAAGCATCTCCTGCAGCATCTGGTCATAACCTTTGTCCGCGTTCAGCGATTCGATAATCCAGTCGCGCCAACGCCAGATGTGGGGCTTGCTCTCGCGGACTTCCTGCCCATACCCGTCCCAGTCGCTGTAACGCCAGACGTCCATCCAATGCCGTCCCCACCGTTCGCCATATTGAGGGCTGGTCAGCAGTTGATCGACGACCCGTTCCCAAGCCTCAGGACTATCATCGGCGAGGAAAGCATTCATCTGTTCCCGCGTTGGGGGCAGTCCGATCAGATCGAGATAAACTCGCCGCAGCAGCACATGCTTCGGCGCCATCGGACTGGCCGTCAGGCGATGCTGCTGATGGCCTGCAGCGATGAATGCGTCGATCACATTTTCCGACCAGGCAGGGTCAATTCCCGTGGGCAATGGGGCACGGACTGGCAACTGATACGCCCAGTGCTGAGCGGGGTCCTTCTGAGGTTCATCGTGAGGGGCCAGAGCCCCGTTCTCGATCCACCGTTTAATCAGGTCGATCTGCTCAGGCGACAGCGGCTCTCCCTCGGGCGGCATTCGAGAGACACCTTCGGTCCCTTGAATGGCCGAGAGGATTCGGCTCTGACCTGCATCGCCTGCGACCAGTACCGGACCTGTGGCTCCTCCTGATTTCATGAAGTCGACGGTATCCAGCCGCAGGTCGTTTTCCTGCTTCAAAGAGCCGTGACACGAGTAACAGCGACGAGAAAGAACAGGCTTGATGTCTCGGGCATAGTCAATCTCGTTCGAGGCAATTGCCTCGACGGGAATCCAGAACAGAAGCGACCACGCGAGCATACTTCGAACTTCGATCACAACCATATCTCCATGAGGGAGTGCAAGCCGGGGGGCTCGACCGGATCCCAAACTGTTCTCGTCGTATTAACCTTATTTTATTCGTGCGTCACTTGCCAGTTGGAAAGGTTCCCGCAATCGTGAAAGTAATCAACCCTCTGTTGAGTACTTTTCAGCGAGATCACTGATGCGATTTGCTTTGAGCCAACTGTTGCGTCTGAATTGGGCAGTCCTGCTGGTTGCGATGGTTCCGATGGCCGGCGTGTCTGTGGCGGAGGAACCGGCTGCGAGGCTGCTCGGACTGCCTCTGGTATTCCAAGATGATTTTGAAACCGGTGATCCGGCGACCCGTTGGGAACCCAGCGACGCCAGGGCCTGGAAGCGGATTGAGCAAGGGCCAAATGCGATTTGGAGTCAGTTTCAACACATCGAGACGAAGACGCCGGTTCGCTCACCGTTTAACCGATCTGTTGCGAAAGATGTCGTCGTGGGGAGTTGCGTACTTGATGTTCGCCTTCAATCGACTTCAGAAGATTACCCACATCGTTCTTTATGCCTGTTTTTCGGTTATCAGGATCCGGCGCACATGTACTACGTCCATCTGGGCCAACAGGCGGACGATCACGCGAATCAGATCTTCATCGTGAACGACCAACCTCGTAAAAAAATCTCAACGAAGACCACGGCGGGGACACCCTGGGACAAGGAATGGCATCACGCTCGTGTCACTCGCGATGTAGACAGTGGAAAGATCGAAGTCTTTTTTGACGACATGAGCGAACCCGTCATGACGGCCGTCGACAAGACTTTCACCTGGGGACAGGTGGGAATCGGATCGTTCGACGACACGGGCAATTTCGATGATGTCCTTGTGTATGGGAACAAGGTCGCTCGCCCTGAAAAATAGTCTGCTGCGGCTGGCGGAAGCGAGTGAGAATTCCGCTGGTTCGACCCATCCACGCGATTCACTGACCCGCTTTGACAGATCTCTCCCGACCGATACCCGGTCTCTGATGAACCATTGGTAGACAGGAGACCGGCGGAGCCAATTCCGTGGAACCAAGCGACATACTTGTCGAGCAGACCTGTTGTCCACTTAGGTACCAGTCGCAAGTGGGCCAAGTCGCGTATCCCACGTCACCTGCCGAGCGGGTTCCAATCCCTTTGGAAGCGGATGAAGCGCGGGATGCAGCGCGTGGGCGAGAATCTCGAGACTCTCAACCAACCTTGGTCCTGGTCGACTGAAGTATGCGTTTCCATCCATCAGATAGATGCGTCCATCGCGTACTGCGGGCAGATTCATGAATTCTTGATTACGGGCGAGAATCGGAAGGTCCTGGCAAGTTCGCTCGACATCGAATCCGCAACAGGCGATCACGACGACTTCGGGACGCGCTGCGACGATTTCATCCCATCCAATTGTTCTTGAAGGTTTGCCTTCTTGTCCGAGGACTTCTGCACCTCCGGCGATCCGGACGAGTTCCGGTGACCAGTGCCCGGAACTGAAGGGAGGATCAATCCACTCCAGCAACAGCACGCGCGGTCGGTTAGTGACTTGCTCTGCCCGTTCCCTGACAGCGGAGACGCGTGCCTGAAGTTGCGCGATGGCGTCTGCCGCTTGTTTTGTTGCACCTGCAGCGCGACCGACGAGATCCAAACATCCGAAAACTTCAGAGAGGGTCGTTGGTTCCAGATTCACGACTTGAGGACGTCCCGGAAGCGTGCAGATGGCGGCATTCACTTCCGACTCGGCGACGGCACAGACATCGCAGAGTGCCTGCGTCACAATTAAATCTGGTTTGAGCCGACTCAGCACTGGAAGATCAAGGGTGTAGAGGGCTTTCTCGGTTTGCAGACGCTCGCGGACGAGATCATCAATTTCACGGCTGGATGCATCCGTCGGAATCAGTGTCCGGGTAACCTTTGGCAGCGAACGAACGGGAAATGGATAGTCACACTCATGCGTGACACCGACCAACTGGTCACCCAGGCCCATCGAACAGATGATTTCAGTCGCACTGGGAAGGAGTGACACGATTCTCATGGCAGTTCGATAGTCCAGGGGATGACGAGCAACACGGTCCGTTGGTGGATTGAACCGAACAGGCGGGTCACGGTAACGGATTAGAAATCCGAATGAGCCTGACAAACGGGATTTTGCACCTTGGAACTTAAGGAGCAATCTCTCCCGGCTGAAGTCGCAGGTTCTGTAGCATCGAATAGAGGATAATGTTGGTCCCCAGTTTGACAGCGTCTTCCGGGAGGTAGCCCTCGCAGTTCCCCGATGTTTGACGTTCGAGTGCGCAACTGATGTCGTAACGGCTGTAGATCACGCTATACCGACCATCGACCTCGATTCCTTCCAGGATGGGTTCAGTGGCTCGAGTCGTGAAGTTGCCTCCCACCGTATTTTCACCCCCCTCCGCCGTACGGCGCCTCAGCAATCTGATGTCTTGCCCGATCTTTTCCGAAAAGAGTTCGTGAGTCACAGGAATTCGTTCCAATTTGCGATCGGGGTAGACCTGCTTGATCAAGTCGCGAAATGATTTGTCGAATGGCTTCGCACCGCAGCACGAATCTGCGACGAGGACGCCTCCGCGATCGAGATACAGTCGCAGTTGCTGACGCTCATCCTCGGGAGTGGTGAACCGGTTCCGGCCGTGCATGTAGAGGATCGGATAGCGGAAAATGTTCTTGTCAGACAGCATTAAATCACGGGTTTTCGTCGATGCCGCCATTCCCACACTTTCATTGAGGGAAGTCAGCAAATTGCGAAGCGCGCGCGGTGCCGCGTTCCAGGCTCCTTCATGCTTGATCAGAGCAATCTGGAGCAAACCCCGCTCGATCTGATCGAGTTCACCCTTGTTTTGTGCGACCTCTCGAACTTGAGTTTTGTCGGGTGGTTCACGACCCGTGGCGTAGGCCATGACGTTGACGCCAATCTGTGTCGCACGGACGATTTTGGCTTTGAGCTGCACGTTTCGATTGGGAGGATCAACCTTCGCCCAATAATCCCACAAACACCCCAGATCTTCGGGTGAGTACATAATCGACGTACGACATCCGAAATCAACGCCGTAAAGCTTAACGCCATCCGGCTGCAACGGGTGTTCGATCCGATAAACCGGATGATCGGGAGGAAGCAGTTTCAGCTCACCTTCTCCTGGGGGAACGATCTGAGTGACGAGCTCACGAAAGCTGGCCTCGAAGTCGTCGCCCTGACAGGTAGGGCAGGCAAGAATGAAATTGCCTTCTTCCAGATACTCTTTGATCAGTTGGGTCTCGGCGGGAGAGAACGACAGCCGGCCGGGTCCTGTAATGAACAGGACCGGAGCCTGCATCATGGAGTTGACCCCTCCCGTCTTCACCGCCCGAGCGAGGTCGAGGTCCTGGGAAGTCAGCAATTTCGGCCATCGGGGCATGTTGCTGATCAACTCAGTTAAGTTTCTGACATCTCGGGGATGGCGATTCCAGTTGTTATCCAGCAGCACGTTTGGGTTATTGGGATGTCGCATGCCGTACTTCAGCTTGTTGACGAGAACGGGCGACAGACCTTTAGACAGGAAGAGCAGAGCCAGACTGGTGCCACAGACTGGCCGACTTTCGTAGGTTCCGGTGCCGACCCAGTGCCCGTCGACGGGATTCTGAATGGCGAGAAGTTTGGCTGTTCCTTCACGGTACCAGTCATAATCTCCGAAGAACCTCTGTCCCGTCAGTCGTCCCGCGCGTTCAATCCCGTAGATGTAATAGAGCAGCCAGGAATGGCCGGGGCCACCGGGATTATGGTGGACTGAAAAACTCCGGCCGAGCCAGTTCAGTCCGTTTTGAATCGCCATATCATTGGGCCGTTCATTGCAGCAGGGGGGGCTACCATCCGCGGCAACGTCGGCATCGGACAGGAGCATCTGTTGAATAATCGCGAGTGAGGCGACGCCAGCGACGGTCATGCTTCCACTGCTGCGGGGCCTGCCGACGTCGCCGTCCGCGCCCCCGACCAGATAGCCCCAACCCCCATCGACGGGACTCTGATTTCTCTCCCAATAGTCACGCGCACGCTCCCAGGTCCGTCGGCTCACACTCGCACCCGCTTCGACTGCTTCTCGCAAACCAAGGATCGCGAATTGCGTGTTACTCTGATCTCCCAGATTTTGAGAGACATTCTTCAAACCGTAAGACCAGGCACCGACGTTATTAGACGTGATTTGGCCGTTTTCAAGACGCTGCGCCAGATCGGCAATTCTTACAGCGTCCGATTTCTCTTTGGCTGCCGATAGGGCCATGATCATCAGCGACACCTGGTAGGTTTCGTTGCGTCCTCCGAAATCGTCCTGGCTGCGGGAACGAAGATACTGCAACCCCCGGCGAATCGTCGGGTCTTGTGCGGTCATGCCAGAATTGAGAAGCGACAGGACGCACAGACTGCTGATCCCGACCTGGACTTCTGGCTCCGCAACCCAGGACCCATCCTGAGCCTGTTCCTGGATCAGAAACTTCTTACCACGCTCAATTGCCTGTTTGACTTCGTTTTCGGCGAGATCGGCGCACTCTGCACCGCGCAGGGACGAAATGAAGAGCGCCAGGACCAGGCACGCTCGACCTACCACCTTAGAGTACAACGGAGTCTGCCTGACGCCGGGAAAATGCTCAGAAGAAACATCTGAAACCAGGGGGCTGTCTGTAGCGTACCGGTGTGGCGAACCACCGTGTCTGTCTGAGTCCATTCTCGAATTCCGTTGCGCGGTACCGATGATGCTTTTCAAGGCGGAATCCTTCACAAAGCGACTCCTTCGACGACTTGCGGAGTGCGACGATCGATGCCGTTGAAGAACCTCCCAGCTGTCGTTACAGGAATTCCTGCCTGGTCCATGAGTAGGTTGCGACCTCCGTTCGCTGGCAGCCGTCCGGGAAGATCGATGATGGCCCTCAATACAACGTTACGGCATACGCTACGGAATTGAGGGGATCTCCTACTTCGCTTGACCCCATCCGACCGTATTGTGCCCACGAACCCAGTCCCTATCTTCGCGACAAAAACGCAGAAAGCAAATGCTCAAGCGATCTCAAAAGGGAAGGGGATGACTTCTGAAATCGTCTTCAAGCCCAGGGCAAGCATTATTAAGCGATCCACACCGAGAGCATTGCCCGAACAGGGGGGCAGGCCCTTTTCCATGACGGTGAGCAGGCGACTTTGCTGCGGCAGGGGACGCAGGCCGACCGCTTCGCGTATTCGGGTCTGTTCGCGGATTCGATCACGCAGCGTGGTGGCATCGGTCAATTCGTCATAACCGTTGCACAGTTCAATTCCGTCTATGTAGAGCTCAAAACGATGCGCCGTCAGCCCGTCATGAGACAATCGGGCCAACGCGGCCTGACTTGCCGGATAGTCCACGAGAAACGTTGGTCTCCCTTGGCCAAGATCCGGTTCAATCAACTCAGCAAGCAGAAAATTGAGCCAGCCGTCTCGGTCGTCCAGGTCGAGCCCGGGAGGGGGGACCAGGTGATTCGTGCGTGCGATCCCCCGAATCTCGTCCATGGAACAGCTTATGACGTCAGTCCCTGTTCGTCGGATGAAAGCTTCGCGGTACGTGACCTGCTCGAAACCGCGTGGGTCCATGGCTCGGTCATAGAGTGCGGAGGAGTCCGCTGTGGGGGTAAAGCCGGGAAGTGCGGCGGTCGCAGAAATGACTCGTTGAACGAGTTGCTCGGTGGTACTCATCAAGGCCTGAAGGTCATCGCCTTGTCGGTACCATTCCAGCATGGTGAATTCCGGATTATGACGTTGCCCCGATTCGCCGTTACGAAAGACTTTTCCCAGCTGATAGATGGCACCCGCTCCTGCTGCCATCAAGCGTTTCATGGCGAACTCGGGTGACGTCTGCAGGTATCTGGCGCTGCCGTCCGTCCGCCAGTTGCATCCGAGTGGAATCCAATCCGCCACGAATGGCTCCAGCCATGCATCGACGACGGTGTCGGTTGATAGTATCGGAGTTTCGACCTCGAAGAATCCTTCGTGGTCAAAAAAATCCCGCATCACTTTCAGCAATCGAGCCCGATGCCGCAGGACGCGAATCGACGCCGTGGGCTGAATGCTTTCTGATGCTCTGTTGGAAACGGTTCCCATGGCTTCACACCACCTCCGCCTGTCTGCGGACAAGATCGTTGACCACTTCGATGTGCTGGTTCAGGTCGCGATGAAGTTTTTGAGGTGACGATCCGTAGCCCAACCGACGCGCGAGAAAATGGAAATCCTGGCTTGAAGGACCGGAGACCGTCAGGTCGCGCGCATCACCCCGGACCATACGCAATGCATCGATCAGCCTGCGGAAAAAGCCATAGGCGTTTCGCAGTGCTCGATAGTCTGATTCGGTCAATACCCCCGTTCGATGCATTTCGTCCATCGCGATGCGCGTGTTCGTCACCCGCAGACTCGCGTGCCTTGAGCCATGCGTGATCTGCATGGCCTGAACGAAGTATTCAATATCGACCAGGCCGCCCGGGCTAAGCTTCGCATTGAACTCGCCGGTCGCAACGAGTTGTCGGACCTGCCGCTCTCGCATGGCGCGCATTGAGGCGAAGTCGAAAGGTGGACCGTCATACAGGAACTTATCTCTGAGTGAGATCAGTTTCTCTCCAAGTCCGGGGTCCCCTGTGATCGGACGCAACTTTACCAGGGCCTGACGTTCGTAGGGCCAGGCGGCGCCTTGGGGATCAAAGTAACGCCGGAATGCATCGAGCGAGACTGCCAGTGGCCCAGATCGTCCATATGGACGAAGTCGCAGGTCAATTCGGAAGATCCCTTCTTGTCGAGCCCGGATGGCATGCACGCAGGATTCGACGAGCCGCTGATAATACGTCGCATTGGCGATCGACTCGCGTCCGTCGGTCATCCCATCTTTGTCATAGACAAATAGCAACTCGATGTCAGAAGCAAAACCGAGTTCGCGGCCACCGCATTTCCCTAGAGCGCAGACGACCATCGAAGCTCGATCGCCATCAGCACATTTCGGTACCCCGTACCGATCGTGAAATTCGAGTTCACTCAGTTGCAGACTGGTCGAAACAACCACCTCGGCAACATCAGTCAGCTCTTCGGCAAACCGATCGAAGTCTCCGCACCGTCCGAGAATATGGCGGAGATCGATTCGGAACATTTCGCGGTCCTTGAACGCATTCAAGGCTCGACGACGTACTGCCGGATCATCGATCTCTGCCAGCTCAATCGCGAGGTCACGCCAGAGCAACGATTTCGATTTCGCTTCTTCGATTCCGGTGATGTCACGCAGGACCGGGAAGAGGTTGGCATATTGCAGCCGCAGGAAATCTTCCCACAGGAAATCGCTCACCCCAAGGACCTTTGCCAGCGCAGTCAGGACTTCAGGCCGTTCAAGCGACGAGAACTGTTCTGTCCAGTCTGGCTGCTGGAACAATTCGCCCAGAAATGAACGAAAGTGGATGAGAGCAGCCTCCGGGTTCGGCGAGCCTGGAAGCAGATGAGTGAAGTGCTTAATCAGCACAATCGCTGCCTGAAGCTCCTGCATTCGCCGTTCATCGAGGATCTTGCCACGTCGGGCAGCGTCTGTGACATAGAGAATATCCGCTGCGACATTGAGGTCAGTACTGACGAACATCCCTTCGATGGCAATTCCGCTGAGAGCTAACGCGTTCGTCAGTTCATAAAGGAAGCCAATCGTGTCTTCACCACGGATGTGCAGGACTGTAAACCGCTCATGCGACTGGTTGTCGAAGCTGACTTCCAGTGGAGCTGGCTTTGTTGCCAGGTCGGGCGAGTCTTCCAGTGCGTCTGCGACCCGTGACGCAAGGCGTCCCTGGGCTTCATGACTCAACCCGGATTGTGCGAGTTGAACTAACTCTGTCAGGTCAGATTCGTAGCAGTTCCAGACTTCGGACATGACTGCTTCGATTGAAGACCGAACGGTGAAAACATCGACAAACTTGCATTCGCGAGTTTTGGCCGCGCCCCCTTGAGTGACAGGCTCAGCAGTGGATGCGATCCCGTTGACAATGTCGAAACCGTAGACAAACAATAATCCGCAAATGAGTGACAGTTCCCCGGGGTGGTCGATCCCCAGGACTCGGACACGCCATGAACCTGCACCATCCGACTTGGCGAGAACGATG
>NZ_DASWWZ010000056.1:0-5361 GCF_036405755.1 Schlesneria sp. | reverse complement strand
CTGGGGCATCCTACAGAGAATCCCGCGAGTCTCACTTCACATGACTGGATTACGAAAGGCCTGCCCCCATGGAATCAGGGAGATGTCCGAAAGGGACTCGCCGGGAAATCCAACATGGGTTACTGGAACGTGAAAGTCGTTGAGGATGGTGACTATGAAATTCGGCTGAGACGATGGCCGGTCGCGGCCGACGCCCCCCTTGATGCTTCGCTGTCTCCGGGAGATCCCGTTCCCGGTGGCACCGCTTTTCGCTCACATCCTGGGAAGGCGATTCCCATTGTGCACGCCACTATCGAAGTCGGCGATCAAAAAGCCGCGATCGACGTCCCGTCCGGAGCCAGGGAGGCGGTCTTCAGGCTACCTTTAAAAGCGGGTGTGACTCGATTAAACGCTCGCTTTCAGACGGGAGAGGGTCAGGAAGTCGGCGCGTACTACGCATACGTCGAGCGACTTACTTCGTTGAAGTAGTGATTGCACGTTTTGCTACGGCATCCCATTGAGAGTCCTTCGATGACCCTGACGACTCGTACCCAATCTCAATTCACTCGCCCTCGCCGCAAGAGAATTTCGCTCGCGACCTTCATCCCGCTGCTCTGCTTTGCGCTGCTGACAGGCGGCGCCAATAGCGACGAAGGGCCCCGAGACCGACCGAACTTCGTCTTCCTGATGACAGATGATCAACCTGCCGGAGCCGTCGGTTGCTATGGAAATAAGGACGTCATAACACCGAACCTGGACTCGCTTGCGCGCGATGGAATTCGATTCCAGAATCACTACGTCACGTCCGCCATTTGTATGGCAAGTCGTAGCACAGTGCTGACAGGTTTGTACGAGTACCGCCACGGGTGCAACTTCGAACGAGGAAACTTCGAGCGGCGTTTCCTTGCGACCTCCTATCCGGCTCAACTACGAGCCGCTGGCTACTACACCGGCTTTGCGGGAAAGATTGGTTTCGATCTGGAAGGAGAGCCTTTCGATCATCTCGAGCGTGAATTCGACGAGTGGGCAGGGGGCCCCGGCCAGACGGAATACGAAACGATCAAGAATAAAGGAATCGCGAAATACGCCGACCGCTACCCGCATTGTTCCCGCGCGTATGCCGCGTGGGCAGCAGATTTTCTGAAAGCGGCCAAGCGGAGCGGTCGTCCCTTCTGCATGAGCATCAGTTTCAAAGCGCCGCACCTGCCATTCCGTCCTGATCCACTCGACCTCGCACGTTACGAAGGCAAGACAGATTTCGCACGGCCTGCAAACTACGGTGTGGAGAACGGGCGGCATCTGTCTCCGCAATCGCAGACCAGCCGCGCCGCCACGAACTACCGCGAGTGGATTAAAAAGTACGATGAAACCGCGAAGCTCTACTACGCATTGATTACGGGCGTGGACGAAGCCGTGGGCATGATTCGGCGTTCACTTGAGGACGAGGGACTTTCTGAAAATACGATCCTCATTTTCACGTCAGACAATGGCTACAACTGTGGGGCCCACGGATTCGGGGACAAGATCCTTCCATACGAAGAAGCGTCAAAGGTCCCGCTGATCATTTACGATCCCCGAGCTCCTCGCGAGAAACGAGGCGAAGTCAGAACCGCTCTGACTGCAAACGTCGACATTTCACCAACCATTCTGGAACTGGCTGGTGTTCCCAGTCTGTCGTACATCGACGGAAAAAGTCTCGTCCCAGTGATTGCAGAGGCAGACCATTCAGTTCGTGCCTCGCTGCCACTCTTCAACTTCTGGGGGATCAAGACCGCTCAATCCATGGCGATCGTGACACCCGAATGGAAGTACATTTACTGGTACTACGCCGGTCCGGCCCAGCCTGCGGAGGAATTGTTCCGGATCGAACAGGACAAACTGGAGATGCAAAATCTCGTCGCAAACCCGGAGTATGCGGAGGAATTAAGACACCTGCGGCGAGAGTACGACAACGAGCTCACACGACTCCGCAACAATGCCAACCCAACCCACGGATATCCGCTCTACGGCATCCTTTTTGATCGAACAGTTCCGTTTGATCAAAAGTCACATCTGGTTGCTCCCCGATAGCGTCACCTGATTTCCGCCGCTGCTGAGTATGCGTGACCGGATGAATCATTGAGTAGTCATGTGCGTTGTTCTGCGGAAGCCACTCGGAAGCCAGTCCGTCATTCGTAACGGATCGCAACTCGGAAGTGTCCCTTGTCGTCAGGCAGCTCGGCACATCGTTTTCTAACCCGCGACATCCTTTGCGATCATATTCCGCAGGTGGCGGGTCAGTTCGTCATCATCCAAAAAACTGCGAACCCCAGACATAGGGTGCCACCGAGCATAGATAGGAAGAAGACACTGCACCCTCTAGTGGTTCGATTGTAGATTCGGTTATACGCGGCTCGCCTGGGATTCGTCAGCCAGCCCCATCCGCGAGGCGCTTTAAGCCCAATGCGGTGGACAATTGCCCGCTTCAAGGACGTTCGAGCAGCGATTCGCTTACGGAGAGAGGGGACTCGAAAGCCGAACTTCATGGGAGCTGCACTTTGAAACGTGAGTCAGGAAAAAAACGGGGTCGACTGACACCTCTGAATTTGCATTCTTAGTAGCATCCTATGAATGTAAAAGGATAGCAGTCTCCACTCTTGGCCTGTCCATCGCATGTTGACTACGCAAATGAGTCTCAACTGCCCCATTCACGATTGCGAGATTTCCTCTCTGTAGCACGCTGATAGTAGCTTGTCGCGAGCACCGCGCTGGCAAGCAATCGCAGCAGAGTCAATACGCGGATGCCGCGAGTCGCGACATTGAGCGTTCCGCCAGTTCCCTTGCCTGAGCCGCCGAGGTATCCAGGGACAGGACAATCTTGACTGTCCATCGTCCGTCGGCCGGCGCGATGAATTCCCAGTGCGGCATCACCGAGCAGCTCTGGTGAACGAGTTCATAGCCGCTCTCGGACTGACTCACCGTCTGAATCGGCTGGGTCCAGAAACCTGTCGGCTTGCTGACATCCAGCGACACGTCCAATCCGAGCCATTCGTCGACGAGCCCCATCCGTGATGTTGCGGATGTCGAATGGACGCTTTCGAGAGTCCCCAGGTTTTGACCCTCTCCGTCATAGTAGTACCGGTCATGGGCTCCTGCCGCCATCGCGGCAAAGTTGAACTCGACGCCGAAGTGGAAGGGGAGCCCCGCAGGGAGATTCTCCAACGCGTAATGAATCTCGAGGGTTCCACCCTGCTGGGCTTCAAGCAGAACCGTTTTTGAAATTTTCACCTGGTAGGGTCCCAGCCGACCTTCACGCACCATCGTCGCTTCAACTTGCTCTGACGACCGACGGATCCTCGACAGGTAAACCCCTTCCACAAAATCGCCGATCTCGCCGTGTCCATCAATGAACTGGTCATGACTGAGCCCGGGCTGGAGGAAATGGTCGACGAGACTCTTTCGAGGCCACGGATCGTATTGCAGTTTACGGTCGAGGTCAGGTTGCTTGAACCGGACTCCTCCATTGGGATCAACGCCGCCACCGACGTCACTGACAGCCTGCCCGGCATGCTGACGAATTCGATCGTGGTAGGGCTCGGGCCGGCGATTCAACGTCGCCAGCAGGTTGGTTCGAATCTGGCGGACATCCAGTTCATACAGGTGCCCACCTTTTCCGGGGGTGAGAAAGGCGACCAGTCGATCCCCCGAGAGACAAATCTCTTTCCGGGCATCCAGATTGAAATCGCTGACCTGAGCATCGACCCAGCGACCTCGTCTCCCAGCAGCCCGCTCCAGCAGTGAATCGGCCGAGATCAAGCTGCCGTAGATCGCGTTTCGCAAATGGGGCAGATACAGTCCGCCAAAGGCTCCGTGCCAGTAGGGGCAGTTGCATTGTCCACGATAGAGTTCGCGACGCGCTTCTGCCAGCAGTTGCGGACCTGTGCCGACCGAATCGGCGATGACGGCCTGATCGAGCTTCTGACTGATCTGGATCATTCGAGCATACATCTCGTTCGCTTCAGGATACTTCACCAGGAAGTTTCTCCAGAAACCGGCGCGTACGAATTGGCGCATCGCGTGCCAGTCATGACGCTGCTGATTGGATGCGACCAGGTTACGATAGTCGGTTTGCTTTTCGGTCGGCAGCGCCCATTCTGTCATCTCGCGATAGCTGGCGTCGGGCAGGTAGACTTTCCCCAGTGGTGAAACACGGTCGACTGTCTCTGCCAGGGTCGTGACGTGCAGCCAGTGCTTGTTCTCGCGCAGTGCGGTGAAGAACCGACGCAGCCAGCCGTCCCGGTACACGTGATCGTTTGAGCCGGGCCACGCTCCCAGTTTCTCGCCGTCGTCCCCGAAAATCAGGACGGCATTCGGATATCGTTCCGCGACCTGCCGACAATGGCCAATCACGTCCTGGGGGTCAGCGTAGGGAATGAGATACCGCAGACGTTCACTTCCCGCGAACACCTTCAGCAACCGGCCGCTTTCTTCTGTCAGGAAGTAGCCGTTCAGTTCATCCTCATTGAGCCCTGCATTTCGGAAGTGGGTGTCATCCAGCAGCGAGTACTCGATCCCCGCTTCCACAATGTCACCAGCAAATGACTGTTCCCAGACACGTTCCGGCACCCACATCCCCCGGACTTCGGCACCGAGCAATTCCTCCAGGTGCTGCTTATAAAACTGGATCTGACCGATTCGATCGCGTCGCGGAATCGCGGAGAGGATCGGTTCGTAGTAAGGGCCACCGAGAATTTCGATCTGGCCGCGCTGAACGTACTCTCGCACCCGAGCCACATATTCGGGATGGTTTTTGGCGAGCCAGTCGAGCAGGCTGCCAGAAAAGTGAAGCACCACGGGAAGGTCGGGGAAGTCCTGCAGGACGTTCAGAAACGGAGCGTAGCTGTCTTGGAACGCCGCTTCGAACACACCGTCAAAGTTGCCGACGGGTTGATGATTGTGCAGCGTTAAGATCAGTCGTACCTGGCCGCTCATACTCCGTACCTCGCCTTTTTCCATTCCAATGATCGTGCCGCAGTCCGTGTTCGCTGCAAATATGCGATTGATCTAAATGAATTGAGGCAATTCGTCGAGACCAACGCGCGCAAGTTTCCCTCCGCGTGGGCTTTCCAAGTGCAGAATTCTGAACTCGCCCGGTGGTCCAATCGGCGACGACTCGGCACCTGATCGGTGTCAGATTCCGTATCCGGGACGAAAGGAATCCCTTGGTTGCCACCACGCTCTGCTGACGGGACACGAGCATAAGGTCAGGGACTGGCACCCACAAACGAAGTCCGAATTGCGGGTGGCGACACAATCAGGATTCATTCTGATTGAGCCCTGCACAATACTAGAAAATGCCTACCGGAGAGCAGGGGGTCGTTGCGGCCGCGGTTCGGGTCCGAG
>NZ_DASWWZ010000055.1:0-4264 GCF_036405755.1 Schlesneria sp. | reverse complement strand
ATTCAAGCCCTGTATGCTGTCGACGCTCACGACCCTGATGGGCCTGATCTCACTCAACGTCAGCACCATCCTTCCGGTCAGCCAGTTCGGCTACGCAGCCGCCTGCGGCGCGGTTGTCGCGTTGATCGTCGGGCTGGGGATCACACCGGCTCTGCTGACGGTCATGCCCCATTGCACGGTCCGTTCCGTGCGATTCCGACTCAACTTCCGCTGGTGGGGTTCACAAGTGGCCGCCCATCGTGGCCTCGCACTCGGCGGAGCTGCGGTGTTACTCGGCATCACATTTCTGGGCATCCTGAAGTTGGAACCCAGCATTAATCCAACAGAGTTTTTGCCTCGCAACAGCAAGATTTTGTCAGACCTGCGCCGTATCCAATCTGACTTGACCAACGTCGATTCGATCGAAGCGGTTGTTGACCTGGGGGGCGAAAAGCTCGCCTTCATGGACCAGTTGCAGAAGATTCGCACGATTGAGGCCAAGATCGCTGCCCACCCCGGTGTCCGGCATACGCTGTCACTGGCGACGTTTTTCCCCGAAGAAATGCCAGACAGCACAATGGCAGCAGCACGAATTCTGGGTCACGCCAAGTCGTACTCAGGCGAAGAAGGCTTTGTCGCCGCCCGCCAGAGACTCTGGAGAATCTCAGCCCGAATTCGCCATGACTCGGGCCTCAATCCGGTCGAAGTCCTGAATCAATTGACCGAGCGGCTCGCCGATGAGCCGCTCCATTTCACAGGTCTGACCCCGCTGCTCAAGAATGCTCAGCAGGAAATTTTCGACGGGTTCTGGGAAAGCTTTACCGCTGCGTGTCTCACCATTTCGATCGTAATGATTCTTTCATTGCGTTCTGTGGTCGCCGGCATAGTCGCCATGATTCCGAATATTATTCCGATCTGGCTGGTGTTCGGGAGCGTCGGTTTCCTGGGAATGCCCGTGGATATCGGCATGATGATGACCGGCAGTATCGCGTTAGGAATCTCTGTTGACTGCACGTTTCACTTCCTCGTGAAATACCAGGCAGCATACCGGAATGGAGCCAGCTCAAAAGAAGCCGTACTGCAATCGCTTGAGCACTCCGGTGAACCGATGCTGGACTCAACCTTGATCTCGGCACTGGGCATGCTGGCCCTCTGTTTCAGCAGCTTCGCACCAACGGCCCGATTCGGCTGTCTAATGGCCTCGCAGATGCTGGCTTCCCTCTTGGGCGAACTCGTCATTCTGCCTGCGATGCTGTGCTGTCGCCCCAGCCTGCGACGGCAAACCGCTCCCGAAGCCGCAAATGAAACTGTCCCCGCCAGCAAATTGGAATCGGCTCCGCAGATTCACCCGTTCCCTGCAGAACTGCCGGCCCCGTCTCGCCGAGCCCGAGCGGTGGCACGCTAATCCCATCCCACACTGTCACGACTACGTTCCCTTTACTCGCGATGACCGAGTGAGGGAACAGAGTCCTCAGGTGTGCTCAGATCCCTCGCCCCTTTCTTCACGGGCGAGTCGAACCAGGCGCTGACCGAACGAGTCGCCGTCGAGGTTTCCTCCCGACCGACTCGCAATCGGGCTCAACGTTCTCCGGACCGTTCCTCGCGCCGAATCCTGACGGAGGTAACGACGCTCTCTCTCAAAGTCAGTGGTCTGCAGCGCGTCAAAGTTCAGGCCGGCTTGCTGATCACTTGAAGGGCTCAGCAGTGCGCTGACTAACACATTCGTCTGCTTGCATGAGTCGAATCGTCACCCTCTTAATGAGCGGCCCATGGCCTGCCCGCTCAAAAACAAGACTCCACTCGCCCGCACGCCGCCTGCCCCATCTCCAGTCCAACGAAGAGGATATGGCGTCCGGAGAACGGACGAATCAAAACTTTCGCCGACTTGCGCAGCTCGTTAAGCGACTCACTTCGCATCTGCAGATCGCTTAATTTTTCATTATGATTGTCGCTGGAAGCTACAAACATATTGGACACCCGTCCTTTTTGTCAGAGAATCAATGTTGAGCAAACCGAAATTCAGGGATTTTCCCCTTTCGATTCTCTTCATTTTTTGTGACCTCACGCATAAAACCAAAAAGTAGGTGACAAAGGCGCACGCCTGACCAGTTTCCTGTAAAATCTCACGGACATCGCGACAGGAGCTCAGTCACGACGTCTCAATTCACACTTATCCTCAGGCTTCGATTCCGATGACCCCGGTCGCCAGCTTTTCGTCCCTCCCAGTCCTTAATGAACTCGTCACCAAGGTGAGGTGGCGTCCCGAGATCGGAGATCCGGACCTCTTGAGCTGGACCATCACCATCAGCCATCTGGTCGCAGGATTAATCTGCCTGAGAATCGGCTTTCAGCGTTTCCAAGGGACGCCCCTTAAGGGCCAGTCTGCTTTGCAGTGGGTTTGGCTGATGCTGGGCTTCAGTCTGATCTTTTTTGGATTGAACAAACAACTGGATCTACAAATACTTCTGACAGAGGTCGGACGCATTCTCGCCAGAGATGCGGGCTTCTTCGAGAAGCGAAAAACCATTCAGGCGATCTTCGTTGCCGTGTTTGCCACAGCCTCGACGATCTTCGTGTTTGGACAACTGTACTTCACGCGACATCGCCTGCATGAGTTCGGATTCGCGCTGCTGGGGATGATGTGCCTCGTCGCGTTCGCCATTATTCGTGCCGCCACGTTCTACCATCTGGAAAGATATGTGAACCGTCTGCCATTTAACGGCTCCTATTTGAACGCGGCGCTCGAACTGGGTGGCTCGCTTCTTGTCTCGCTCGGCGCTGTCCTCGCCCTGCGTCGCACCGCCAACGGGTCGAACGCCCCCTCTACTGCCACCGCGCGCTAAACACGCCTCATTTGCGGCGGAAATCATGCTGACGGGCTCTCGTTCTTTGGCTCGACAGGCATTTCCACTCCCGTTCCGCGTGGCATGAGCTATTCCGAACGGAACTAAAACGAGGGTACATGCGGGCTGCAGACAGTATCGTCAGGTTCCATTTGATGCCTTCCGTCGGTTCAGCAGGCCGCCTCAGACAGCAATTCCGTTTGGACAGCAATCGTCAAGACACGGCACCTGGAATTACTTCCTGCAGTAAGCCACTTCACTGATAGATTTGCTCACCGCGAAAGTCGTAGCAAAAAATTCAATTTCCGCTTCAGTCGCGACCATTCAGAACAAAGAAGGGTGGCGCATCGAAAACCCGGCCGGCGTTACTGCGGAAAAGGATAACACCGACCGGGTCTCATTGGGGTTTCCCCCGCAGATGATGCTGCTGCAGTCCGCGGCCAAAGCAGCGCGCGACTCGAAAGCCCACCGTCATCGGTGACCGCAGAACAGAGAGACGTATTCGGTCAACCGACAGAAAGCACTTCCGCGCGGCAGGCGGCCTGCGCCTCGGCCAGGAACTCGCTGACCAGGAGATAGGGAGCGATGGCGGTTGGGGGGATGGAATCAGCGGGCAGGTTATCCATTCGCACCCGACAGGCGTGCGCTCGCACAGGATCGACGCCAGCCTCGTAGAGAAAGGCGAGTCGCTCTAAACAGCACCGGCACTCGATCTGGTCCAGTTGCGACGCAGACAAATGACGAACCCAGTCCAGCGCCCGGGAAAGATCGCCCGTCTCGGCGACGATCTTCGCAAGCCCCAGTCGATAGATCGCCTTTTCGGGTGCCAGCGAGATTGCCCGTTTCATGACCGACATCACCAGCGATGCCGTCGCACCGCTTCGAGCCAGATAGTAGCCAAATTCATAGACAGATTGGGCATGGTCGGACTGCATCGCGACCACGCGACGGGCGACTTCCAGGGCCCGAGGCGATTCGTTCAGCGAATCCAGCCGCGAAGCACAATAACGAAGTATATCCGCAGGGACTTCCGGACCGTTGGCGACAGACGCATAAATATCGCGTGCATCACGGTACAAGCCCGACTGCAGGTAGCAATCCGCGAGAGCACACCAGGTTGACGGGCGAAGCGGTACAAAGAGCATCGCTCGCTCCAGCCGACGACGCCCGGCAAAATAGTTCTGGGCTGCGCGTTCGAACAGGCCCGCCACCTCACACAGCCTGCCGTTCTCGGTATCAGCAGCCCAAGCCTCTCCCGCCAGACGGGCCGCTTCGCCCCACTGACGAGCCCTCGCCAGTGCGATCAACTGCTCCAGCAATCCAATTCCAATCTTCGCCGTCTCAGCTTTCATGGTACATTTCCCACGCTTGATTTGAGGCACTTGCGAGAAAACTGACGAATGCTGACCGGCGGTCAGCATGGTTTGAGGTGAGGGCTGGCT
>NZ_DASWWZ010000054.1:0-11355 GCF_036405755.1 Schlesneria sp. | reverse complement strand
GTATGTCCGCTGTTAATCACCACATAGCGATCGGCCGCCAGAGGGCTGGGGTGGATCAGTGCAGGAGCGTGTCCGACAGACGCGTAGTCGCGGTTTCCCAGAGTCAACGTTTCAGGGGTCCACGTGAGAGGCAGACTGGGGAGAACTTTGGCGATAAGCGTGTTGCTGCCAGGATCACCAAACAGGATCAGATGTTTGTCACGGAGGTCTTCGGCCGTCACCTCGGTATCGTTTTTGACGGTCAGGTCTCCCCGCATGTAACGAGCCCATTCGTACTCAAACCGCCGCAGGCTGGCGTCAGCCCACGCGTGGATCTCGGGGTTCCAGGCTTTCCCTGTCCCGCGTACACAGAGGAAAGGAGAACTGAAGGCATCGTCAATGGGACCTTGCAACCCGGGACGTTTACCTGCGAGTTTCACCGCATGTCGATCCCCGAGACAGACCCATTTCCCCTCCTGAAGCGCGAGGACCAGGGGGTGTTTCGAAGCGGGAAGTTGCAGTTCCTGCCCGGCGATTCGTACCGTGGTTCCCTCGGCCGAAAGAACTCGTGGTTCCAGGGCAAAGTGAGTAATGTTCTGCAGTGTCACGATGTCGATACTGCCGTCATCCCGGATCCTGGATTTGATCTCTGCTCGAGCGTAGTGCTGCTGCAGACCGAGCAGCTCGATCCAGTGACAGCGGCTGTACTTGAGGGTCCATGTCACAAAGCGCAGTTCACGAGGTGTATGATCCAGCCCCCTGTGCACATGCATTCCGATCAATCGCATCTGTTCGGCATGCGTGACAGGATCAATCACGTGTCCCGTCCCGGGGGAAATCAGGTTGATCATTTGCAGCCCTTCCTTTGCAAATGTTTCACCCATGATGACGTGAGCCTGAAAGAAGATGTCCTGACCGCCGATGGCGGCAATCGCGGGGACGACACTGGCATTCGCTGCATAGTCGACGGAATCGAGCATATGCAGGCCCAACTCCTGATATTCGGGAAGTGGGCCGACCTTGATAAATGAGGGAATCGGAGTTTCCGAGAATCGATGAGTATCCACATAACCGCAGTAGGGACCGAGTGCGACGAAACGATCAGGATGCTTCAATCCCAGATGCCACGTGCCCGATGCCCCCATCGACATCCCCCGAAGGACGATTCGATCGCGGTCAATATTGTAGTTGCGGCACACGGCTTCAATCGCTTCGAACACGTCGGTCTCACCTGCCCAGCGGTAGCAATTTTCGACTCGCCCCAACGGGTGGAGCTCGATGTAGTCCACGTCGGGTCCGGTCGCGTCCGCACTGTCCGTCAGACCGAATCGAGACATGAAGCGAAGCTCGCTCATCCCGACCGGCTTGGAGCTTCCATGCAGGACAACATCCAGTCGCGTGGGACGCGACCCGTCATATCCCTTGGGAATGATCAGTCCGAAGGGTTGTGCAGATCCGTCGACGGCGGAGACGTACCCGCGGACAAGATTCCCTTTCCGCTTGGTCCAGGGGGACTGGTTGTTCTGAAGTTGCTGGAGGCGATGCAAACCGGTCGCCAGAGCCTGATCCACCACGGCGCGATCACCGGGTGTGAGCGGCCCGTCATACCGTTGAGCCCAGACGGCCGCTCGGAGAAACACGCGAGCATCCGCCAGCAAATCGGGATTGATGTCAGGTCGCCGCGTGAATTCCGCTTGCAACCGTCGAGTCGCCTCGTCCGTTGCAACGACTTCAGCAGCGGGAGGTGAATCCGCGGCAATCAGGCTCTGCCCTACGAGGACCACCAGGAGACAGAGACACCACTGCACCAGGGAAACGGGATTCGCGATGCGTCCAAAAGCGGTTGGAACTAT
Source organism: Schlesneria sp. (assembly GCF_036405755.1). Lineage (NCBI taxonomy): Bacteria > Pseudomonadati > Planctomycetota > Planctomycetia > Planctomycetales > Planctomycetaceae > Schlesneria > Schlesneria sp. The sequence goes on along the minus strand of NZ_DASWWZ010000054.1, from coordinate 9,523 downwards.
TGGATTCGTGTTGCGGAGGGGGCTTGAGGAATGGTCTACGTTCTTACTTGAACTGGTACTGCGGAAGGGAATCGACATTCTTGTTCCTCTGGCAACTGACAGGGGTGACACAACATTGCGAACAGATCCAGGGACAATCGCCCCCTCAGCGTCGGCCCGAATGTACACTCGCAGGTCCCCCCTTTCCATTCGGTCGGGCCTGGAAAGGGTCGTGGCTGGCAACTGTGGTGCGACGAGGGAAATGAGGGTTGAGGTTTGAGGCCTCGATTAGATTCTGGCAGAAGCTCAGGGGTGGGCGGGGATACCTTTAAAAGTTGTTGCGGAAAGACGTATGTGCAGGAGCATGCGAAGTGATTTACAATTTGAGGCCACTTCCGCACGACGGAAGCGGAGTGACGCTCACTTTTTCAATGACGGACCGCCCCGGGAATGATTGATCTCCACAGCCATATCTTGCCAGGTGTCGATGACGGACCGCGAGACCTGCAGGAAAGTCTGAAGCTGGCTCGTGCCTATGTCGAGGATGGCGTAACAGTAGTTACCGCGACTCCTCATTGTCATCGGCTGATTCACTTGCTTCGTGCTGATGTACTGCCTCACGTCCAGGCCTTTAACCAGGAATTGAAGGGGGCCGGAATCCCGTTGACGGTGCTACCCGGTTCCGAAATCCAGGTTTACGATTCCACCGTCTACCGGCGTGAGTTTGAGGACGATGTCTTTTGCCATCTGGGCGACCGGAAGACCTTCACGCTGCTCGAATTCAACTGGTCCGTCGATTTATTTCCTCGTGACGCGGCAGAACTGATTGAGTGGATCCGTCGTCAGGGAATGATACCGATCGTCGCTCATCCCGAGAGGCACGTCTTTTTTCGGGAACAGCCGGAATTGGTTCGACCACTGGTTGAGGCGGGTGCGTGGCTGCAAATTACTGTTGATTCGCTGATCGGCAATTTCGGTCCTGAAGCCAACGCCTTTGCGGAGCAATTTTTACGGACTTACCGGGAAGCAATTCTGGCGTCAGACGCTCACAACACGAAGCGATGTTCGGGGCTTTCCCGAGGCTATCAATGGGTCCGCGAGCATCTTGGTGACAAACGGGCCGAGGATCTGTTTGATCGGGCAGAAGTGGTACGAGCCAGCCTGCTGTCAGAACCTGTCTCCTAGTTTTTTACCCGAGAACTTTCGTTGACGAACACGCGAGAACCGCTGCCGCGTGCTTGCCGATCTTGCAGCTGAGTTCAGGCAGCCGCGAGCCAGTCCGCTACGTCGTGATTGGAGAACGACAAACGATCTGCCGAGTCGATTAAACCACGCGGATCCCCCCAGGAAGAGAAAGCTCGTTCAGCATTTTCTGAAGATCGTCCAGGCTGACCGGTTTTACCAGATGTCCGTTGCAGCCCGCTTCCCAGGACTGTTCGCGGTCCGACTCCTGACCCCAGCCGGTCAGAGCCACGATCCTCATGTCGGCCCCCCACTCCTGTTGACGAATACGCCGAGCGGCATCTAAGCCATTCAGCCGAGGCATCCCGATATCCATCAGAATAACATGAGGTTGAAATGCTTCTGCTCGCTCAATCGCCTCAATCCCATCAGCAGCCAGATCCGTTTCATTTCCCAGTAGCCGCAGCATCATCGCCATGGATGATGCGGAATCCTGATTGTCATCAACGACCAGGATTCGTCGTTTGGAGGGGGGCGTCTGAAGGCCCTCGGGAGCCATCCTGGCAGGTGGTTGCGGGTGATCGTCCGAGATCACGGGAAGGCGCACGGTAAACTCACTTCCCTTGTCCAAACCTTCACTCGCCGCCGTGACAGTTCCCCCATGCATTTCGACCAATCCTTTGACGAGCGCGAGGCCGATACCAAGGCCGCCTGTTGCCCGTTCCATCGAACGATCGACTTGCGAGAACATATCAAATAGGTGAGGAAGTGCATCGGCAGGTATACCGATCCCGTTATCCTTCACCGACACACACACTTCATCTCCGGAGAGTGTGGCATCCACAGAGATGAGCCCTGCATCGTGAGTGTAGCGGGCCGAGTTCGTCAGCAGATTACTAAACACCTGGGCGAGTCGCGTCAGGTCCGCATCCAGGAAGACGGGCTGGGGGGGAAGATGGATTTCCAGCGTGTGTCCAGCAGCCTGGATCGCGGGCATCGCCGTTTCGACAGCGCTGTTGATCGCTTCCTCCAGCGTCAGACGGGTCCGACGGAGTTCCATCTTGTGGCGGTTGATCCGAGACATATCCAGCAGGTCATCAATCAGCCGGACCATATGGGTCAACTGTCGATCCATCATCGTCTGAGCGTGGTCTCGCTCTTCTGCGTTCTGCGACAAACGCAGGACCTGCAATCCATTCCGGATCGGTGCCAGGGGATTTCTCAGTTCGTGAGCCAGCAATGCCAGGAAGTCATCCTTGTTGCGGTCGGCCTGCCGCAGGGCTCGTTCCGATTCTTTTCGGTCTGTGATGTCCCGACTCGATCCCGCAACGGCCTCGACCTCACCGTCTGAACCAAAAACGGGCGTGAAGATATGCTCGTAGGACCGCGTCCCCAGAGAACTGGTAAAGAGAACCTCATCTCGTACAGGCTGTTGAGTGCGAACGACATCCTCGATCTGCCGTTGCAGTAAGGTGGCAACGTCCGCAGGATAGTTCAGGTCTTCGAAGTTTCGCCCCAGAACTTCAGAGGCGTCTTTCTGCCACAGTGTCAGCAATGATTTGTTGACATAAGTAAATCGGCCCTCACAGTCGAAAAGGTAGATAAAGTCCGGGGTGTTCGAGAGCGCGGTCTCGAACATTCTGCGTTGCCGTTCCGACTCGGCCGTGACGCGTGCAAGGTCATTCTCGGCTTTCTGACGCGAGGTTAAATCGATTCCCTGAAGCAGTACGCCCGTGGTCGCTCCCCTGGCGTCTTTCAATGGCTGATAGACAAAGTCAATGACGCGTTCTTCCAACTGCCCGTTGCGATTAAAAACCACTTTCTGATCGGTGTCGAAGCGAGTCTCTCCACTGCGATAGACACCGTCGACGATTTCGAAGTAGCCCTGACCGGCAATCTCGGGAAATGCTTCGCGGATCGTCATCCCGACCACGTCGCGATCGCCAATCAGTTCGCGGTAGCGGTCGTTTGCCCGCTCGATCAGATGATCTGGACCGGAGAGCACACACATGAATGAGGGTGCATGCTCGAAAATATCGGCCAGTCGTGCCCGCTCAAAGTCAATTTGACGTAACAATGCATCTCGTTCGGCTTCCATGCGTCGACGTTTACTGACGTCGTTGACAAAGACAGAAATCCCCTCTGGAGTGGGATAAGCCCGCACTTCGGCGTCGCAGTTGAGATCGGAAGAGAATGCGGTGACCGAACCCTCCTGGTGACGATCCATTGCCATCCTGAAAACGGCTTCGAACTCACTTCCCGTAAAACCCGGGAAGACATCCCACAAGCACCTTCTGACAAGCCGATCCGCGGTGGCATTAAGAAGCCTACCTGCCGGCCCGTTGACATACGTGAATTTCCACTCACGATCGATCGAGAAGAACGCCTCACTGATGCTTTCCAGAAGGACCAGAGCCCGCTGCTGCTGTTCCTGTAAGGCGAGTTGAGTCTTCCGCTTTTCGGTGATGTCGCGGAACACCAGCACCGTGCCACTGATATGACCGTGTTCCGTTTGGATGGGTGCCGCCGACTCATCAATCAGTCGCTCGGTCCCATCGCGGGCGATCAACAATGTCGGCTTGTCGAAACCAATCGTAACACCCTGTCGTCGTGCAAGGTCTGCGGGATTTTCGACAGGCTCATGAGTCTGTTCATTGACCACCCGAAACACACTGGCAAGCCTTTGCCCTACCGCTTCAGACCGTTTCCACCCGACAAGTGCTTCTGCTACCGAATTAATAAACCGGACCCGCCCTTCACTGTCGGTCGTGATCACCCCGTCCGCAATACTCGCCAACGTCGTCATCAACTCATCCGCACGAGCCTGTTCCGCAAGCTGCGTTAGACGACGCAGCCGAATCTCGGCTTCGAGCTCCTGCTGGCGGTCGTCGATACGGCGCCAGGCCCGTTGCAGCAATTCCCCGATCCCGCAGAGGATTGCTCCGAGAATTGCGAACGACATGAGACGTACTAATCCGGACGGATCGTCACTAATTCGTTGGATGTACGAGGGCGAAAACAGGAAGAGGGCCGTTAAGATCCCTGAAGTCGTGGAGATGGCTCCGGACCTCCATCCCCCCAGTACTCCACTCACGGCGATCATGAGCGTAAACGCCAGAGAGGTTGGAATCCCACTGAAAAGGTTGGGAGTAAACCTTTGAAACACGACCATCAGCGTACAGCCGATAATGCTGACGACGATCGGGATCACGTTTCGCTTCAGCGATGGCATTACGGAAAGCTCCGCAGATTCTCTTCATACTGTGTCGACGGCGCAGTGCGAGGAGGCGGCTTTTCTCCCCGAAAAGGGGGCAACCCCTAGCCGTTTGAGACGGCTCGACAGCGTCAGCCAGCTCGCCCGAGGGAATATATCCCGGTCAACTGCCGTCCGTCGACTCCACAACCCCCGTTAGCGGGGCGGGAAAATAAGCCACATCACGATTGCAAGAGTCTGTGCGGGATTACATCACCGCGACGAACTTACCGCTTATCAGATTCGCAGCCCGGAACACGAACCTCATTTTCGACGTGGTCGGCGCGATGGACAGACCGGGCCAACCGGTTCCGTTCAGAGAACTAACCTCGTGATTGTCCCCTGCGATCCGTCGGTGTGGCGAACGAAGATCTTGCTTGTGCGAGGCGACATCGGTCTCTTGTCGGAATGCACCCCGCGAGCGGCTGGTCGACGGAACTCGTAAAACTGCTGAACTAGCCGGACTGCGATTCCTGAGGAACACTTTTATCCACCGGCTCCAGCGCGGAAATAGCGGGGCCGTTCACGACTTGCCCGTAAGCATCGAACCGCGATCCGTGGCACGGACAGTCCCACACCTTTTCGAGGTTGTTCCAGTGAACGATGCAACCCAGATGCGGGCAGACAGCAGAGCATTCGTGTAATTCTCCAGCCTCATCTCGATAAACCGCGACTTTGGAAAGGCCACGCCTGAGGACGGTTCCCTCGTCCCGTTCCAGTTCATCAGCCGAACTCCGGTCGCCACCCGAGAGCCAGTCGACGACGTACTCCGTGCCCACGTTCCAGTTCTCTGACACGAAGTTACGCCAGGCCATTCCTGAAACCGGTTTACGTGCCGGATCATAAAATTTTGCCCAAGGGTGATCGTGACCCAGAATCAGTTCTGTCAGGAGGATCCCTGCGATCGTTCCATGAGTCATCCCCATTCCCGAGTCACCGGTCGCAATATAGACGTTCTCTTGATCTGCGGGATTCTTGCCAATAAAGGCGCCCCCGTCCGTCGTCTCCATCACCATACCCGACCAGCGGAATTCGATTTTTCCCATCATCGGAAAACGTTCTCGACCCCAATTTTCCAAGCGGAAATGTCGCTCGGCCTGATCGTTAACCTGTCCCGCTTTATGATCTTCCCCGCCGATAATCATCAGGTCTTCCGCATCCGTAAATTTCTGCAGCCGAACATAGTGATAGTACTCTTCGGTATCCCAGAATAAACCCCGCGTAATACTGCCGGCCGGAATTCGTGCGGCGATGACATAGGTAAGATACGGAGCCATCTTCGTATGCATCGCAAAGATATCGTTGACGGGCGAGTTCGTGGCCACCACAACAGCCTTGGCTGTAATCGTAGGTCCGGCTGACGTTTCTACGGACGGCACACTTCCGCCATGTACCTGACGGACCGGGGTGTCTCCGAAAACATGTCCCCCCATCTCTTGGATCGATTCCGCCAGATGAGAAATGTACTTCAGCGGGTGAAACTGGCCCTGATTCGGGTAGCGAAGAGCCCGACCCGTATCGAAAGTCGTCAGCGGCGCACGTCCCACGATTTCGAGACCTTTCAGACCTGCCCGTGTCGCTGACTCAAGTTCCTTATCCAATATGTCGGTCTTCTGCCCGGGAGGACAGAACAGGTAACCGGGAAGACGGTGGAAGTCGCAGTCGATTCCCTCGTTCCGGACGATTTCTTCGATTCGATTAATCGCAGCCGTATGGCTTTCAGCGGCGATCCGAACCCCGTCGACGCCGTGAACTTTTTCCACCTCGCTGTAGAGGTTGTCGTGGGCGTTGGACAGATGAGCGGTCGTCCGCTGCGTCTGGCCAGCAGCGATCCGCCGACTGTCAACGACCACCACCGACTTACCGGCTTTTGCCAGTGAGTAAGCTGTCGAGATACCGGCGATCCCCGCACCAACCACGCAAACATCGACCTTCAAGTCTTTCTGCAGGACTGGCCGACCAGGAATTGAAGCGGTTGCCATCCATACAGACTGTGTTTGTTCAGTTTGTCGCTGCATTGGAAGGTTCCTTTATTTTCTGCGGTGCTCCCTTTTCAGAATGGAAGTAGCAAACTTAGTGCCGGGGCTTCAGGGACGATCAACCTCACGTGAGACCCATTCTTCTGGGATCCGGTTCCTCTCAAAATCAAACCGCCAAGCGACAGGTAGCGATTTTCGACGATTGTGGTATCGAATATGCTAGTTGGTCGTCCAAGGTTCATTGCCACGAGTCAGCCCATACATCCAGCACAACGGGAACCTTTCTGCTTCGTTATTTCCCTCGCCGCAGAGGTCGGGTTCCCCTCATCTTGGGGACGAGTTGGAACGAACAGCAGCGAAGCAAGAACCAATCCCGACGCAGCCCTGACGAGACATCCGTGATCTGCATCTGAGACGAGTGAGATTAGTCTGCATGGATCTAAAATCAGACATCCCGTTCTGGCCTCTAAAAAATGGACTTCTTCGCTGTTACCCTCCGCTGAAAAGTGACGAGGACTGTGACGTTGCCATTTTGGGGGGTGGCATCACTGGTGCTCTGGTAGCGCATCGGCTGACTCAGGAGGGCCTTTCGGTCGTTCTGGTGGACCGCCGAGAAATTGCCCAGGGAAGTACCAGTGCAAGCACCGCCCTCCTCCAATACGAGGTCGATACCCATCTGACCGATCTGGCTGAGATGATCGGCAAGGATGCGGCTGTTCGTGCTTACCGACTTTGTTCGAATGCCATCGACCAACTTGCCGAGATTGTTTCGGGGCTGGATGACGCCTGTGACTTCGAACGCCAACCAAGCCTGTATCTGGCTTCCCAGCCCAAGGACATCCCGGCTCTGCAGGCTGAGTGCGAACTCCGTGCCCGACATGACTTTCCGGTCCGCTGGCGGAGTACGTTCGATATCCGGAATGAATTCGGTTTCGAGGCGCAGGGGGGAATTCTGTCCCAACAAGCCGCTGCCGTGGATCCCTTTCGACTGACGCATCGTCTGCTGGAAGCGGGGCAGAACCGGGGTCTGCGTGTTTATGACCGGACCACGGTTCTCGCCTGGAAGTCGACCGGTACTGGGGTTGAACTTACCACAGATCGCGATGCGATCATTAGAGCCAAGGTGATGGTCTTCGCGAACGGTTATGAAGCCCAAACCGCGTTGCGGGAAAAAATCGTGACGTTAAAAAGTACCTACGCGCTGATTACGGAGCCTGATCAGCCGCAAATCTGGAAGCAACCCTGCCTGATCTGGGAGTCTGCTCGTCCTTACCTTTATCTCCGGCGCACTGTCGAGGGACGAATTCTGGCCGGAGGTGAAGACGATCCCTTTCGTTCTCCCGCTCGCCGTGACGCTCAGCTCGACCTCAAGAAGAATCGCCTGCTGGAGCGACTGAAATCGCTTTTCCCCGACTTTCCGCTCGAAAGCGAATACGCCTGGGCGGGAACATTTGGTGAAACGAAGGACGGGCTCGCCTACATCGGCCCTTCTCCGGAAATCACGAATGCCCACTTCGCCCTGGGATTCGGTGGAAACGGAATCACCTACAGTGTGATCGCGGCCGAAATCCTGAGTGACCTGATCCAGGGACGACCGAACGAAGACGCGCAATTGTTTCGGTTTGGCAGATGAACCCAGCGAGTCGCACAGTCACGACACCGCAAATGAACGTACCAGATCCCTTTGAACGTTGAACGATCAAGCAGCATGATGGCCGTTGCTACAGCAGCGAGTAACTGACTCAACATCTCAAGGAGTGGCCTGCAACCTCGCATGATGCACGTTGACTTCGTTGTGCATCGTGTAAAGACGGAATCGTTCGCCATCAAAGATCAGCATCCCGCTCGACTTATTCTCCTTCGTCGGCCGAAGCGGGTTGCCAGCGTACTTCTTCCAGTGAATCAGATCATCCGAAACTGCCAATCCTGTTGACCAGATGGATGGCGTGCCGGGATCTTCCGATTTATGAGCCCCGTGAAAGACTGCGTAGTAGCGCCCCTTGTGTCGGAAAATCTGGTTGAGAGCAATCTGATTGAAGTCATACTCATCGGGTCCCGGTTCCAATACCGGTTCGTCTTTGACATTGGTGAAAACCTCGGTATCTGACGATGTCGCCAGCCAGACTGCCCGATCCCCACGTTCGTAGAACAAGTACCACTTGCCGTTCTCAAACCAAGCAGTCGGAGTTCCATACGGGCCATCGGAAATCGGTTCGCCGTTGACCTTGCGCACATCCAGCCGCCGCACTCGCTGCCACGAAACTCCGTCGCGCGACGTGAGAAGATGCGCCTGGTCCTGCGCCCCTTCCGCGAACATATAGTAGGTCCCCTCATGGGGAATAATGCAGACATCTTCAACCCAATATTCCGAATAGATGGGGTTTCGGGACTCCCGCTGCCAGACGTAGCCATCCGTGGACGTGGCGTAGCCCAGCTTCTTCTGACCCGGGCGGGTTCCGTCGTAGCCCGTGTACCACATTTTCCATTGGTTCCCTTCACGCAGAATCCAGCCCCGTTCCCGGATCTTGACATCCCAATGCCCCTCCCCCGCACCGAGGAACAGAGGGTTACGCGGGTCAGACTCAAACTGAGTCAACTCGGGAGGAAATTCCTCATCAGCGTAGACGACACTCGCGACCCAAAGCGGTGAAATAAGCAGGCAGGCCAGCATCGCAAAACAGTGCAGCGACGAGCGGACCGGCCCCAGAGACTCAACGGCCCCTAACTGGCTTGAATTCCCTCGGGCATTGTCCATCGATTGGCCTTTCTTACGCGAGTAAGGTTATTCCTGAATTTCGCTGTAAACGTGCTGTGCCCCCGCCAACACGATGCATCCATCACACGAAGCAAGCAGCCGAGCGGCCTCGAGCGGGTCTTCCAGCGGTGTCATGAACGACCGTTCGACGAGTTGGCTGTCGAGACGGCTGAGCAAGTAAATTGAAGCCCAGTCTGCAGCGGAAGCAATTTGTGATGCTGATAACACGTCTGGCGGTGCGGCATTTCTCAGGGGGCGCAGGGCGGCCTTGGCCGAACGACTGTTGCCGATCATTTCGATTCCTGCCCCCGGCTCTGCGGCCAGATCGGACAAGACAATGATGCGGCCACCCTGAACGACCAGTTTACGAGCCGC
>NZ_DASWWZ010000053.1:0-2820 GCF_036405755.1 Schlesneria sp. | reverse complement strand
GATGAAGAAAGAAGACCGGATTCGGTACTGACGAGGACTGTCCCATGACTCAACCAACAAAAGACATCTTCCTAAAAGCCGCCATCGAAGAGGCCCGCAAGGGGCTGGCCGAGGGTGGAATTCCCATCGGCTCGGTGTTGGTGATTGACGGTGAGATCGTTGGTCGTGGCCACAATCGCCGGGTTCAGAAAGGGAGTGTCATCCTGCACGCCGAGATGGACGCCATAGAGAACGCCGGGCGACTCAAGGCCAGCGACTACCGCCGAGCCGTGCTGTATTCCACGCTGTCACCGTGCGACATGTGTTCGGGGATGTCCCTGCTTTATCGCATTCCGAAAATCGTCATCGGGGAGAATCGCACCTTTCAGGGACCGGAAGATTACGTCCGATCAAGAGGCGTCATAATTGAGATCGCAGACGACACGGAGTGCGTGAAGCTGATGGAAGAGTTCATTCGGTCGAAGCCGGAACTCTGGAATGAAGACATTGGGGAGTAGCACCATGCTAACCCGTGAAGACTTCACTGAGCAGCAAATCATCGTCTTGACGCCCACCGACGAGTTGCTGACGGCAGATGTGTTCCAAGAAATAGACGGCTGCACCGACTCCGTTGCGGCGAGACAAGTCGTCACTGACTTCAAGAACGTCCGATCCCTCGTCAGTGGCAGCTTGTATTCAAGTCCCTGAGCGTTAATCGTCCCAAAAAATCGAGTACGAAGAGCAAGAAATCTCAAACGGGCACTGAATCTTGCTGTCCGGTTTTTAATCACTCGCGTTCAGGTCCATTTTGAGACCAAAGTCAGACGAACCCCATCTTCGTTCGCAGGCAATAATTTGCCTTAGTGGAAGATGATACTTCAATCGCGAGCCCCGCTTTGGTGCTAAGCGCGGTTCCAGGGGCTTAAGACTGGCAGAGAACCGCCAACAACATTTCGCTCGGCAATCTTCGGCATGTTCGCCCTGCTGGCGCGATGCGAACATGGCACCTGGCAATTGGCACCCATCGGGCTGGTTTAACATGGTGCCGGATGGTTGAGATCGAAATCGCTAAACGAGTGGATGTCAGATGCCTGGCATCGAGGATAGAATTGGCGTTGCCTCTAACAGCAAGACAGAAAAGACGATGCAACAATCCAGCGATTGGGTCAAAATGCATGGTTCGTTGCTTGTGTTCGCGAGCCTGGCTTGGGCGCTTGCTGGTCGCAGGACGCCGCTCTGAAGAGCAAAAATGTCCCGTTTACGCAGACCAAAGCGACTGATCAGCGATCAACGAAAGCAAAATCGCAGGCTGCGGCAAATACAGCTACCCAGGTCGATGTCACTGGCCAACTGGGAAGTCCCAGCGCTACCACGTCGATTCCCGGGAATCAGCCCCCACCACCCGATCCGAAGTTCGGCGGCATCATCAAAGACGGCGTTCTTCAGTCCAAGCCGTCGCCCGCGCTTCATCGCAACTCTTTTTCGGAATCAATCGGGTACGATGTTGATGGCTCGGACGCGCTCTTGATGCATGTCCCAGCGATTAGATTGGGTGGGGCGTCCGCCTGACTTTCTGCACGAAACTGGAAATCAGATGTCCACAACCGAAGATTTTTCTCAGGATTGCGACCCCGCAACATTTCGTTCGCGAAGCCAGTGCCTCGCTGCCGGCAAAGCCTTGCGCGACAGAGTTCCGCGCGAAAGTCATGCCGGATGGGTACCGCCCGCAAACCGTCGCGACCCGGTCGAAATCCTGAAAGAATCCAACCGTGATCGTCTGGAAGAACTCGTGCCGATCCGATACGGGCGCATGTTAGCCAGTCCGTTTGCGTTTCTGCGTGGATCGGCCGCACTCATGGCGGCCGATCTGGCGACGACTCCCGTCAGCGGAATACGGGTCCAGGCCTGCGGGGACTGCCACCTGCTGAACTTCGGCCTGTTCGCAACGCCCGAGCGCAACCTGATCTTCGACATCAACGATTTCGACGAAACCCTCCCCGCACCGTGGGAGTGGGATGTCAAGCGCCTGGCGGTCAGTTTCGCCGTCTCCGCACGCGATATCCAACTCACCGACAAGCAAGCCCGAGCCTCCGCAATTGAGTGCGTTCGCGCTTATCGCGAGCAGTTACGGAAGTTCTCGAAGATGAGCCCGCTGGACGTCTGGTACCACCGCCTGGATGCCCAGACGCTCATCGATTCGGCTCCAGATGCCAAGACCGAGGAGAAGAGGAAGGCGATCATCGCCAAGGCCCGGCAGCGCATCAGCGAGTATCTTTATCCCCAGATCAGCGAGACGGTGGGAGGGCGAAGGCGTCTGGTCGATCAACCGCCGATCATGTTCCATGTCACGAAAGAGCGAGAGCCGGAACATGAAGCCATCGTCCAGGAAGCCGTGGACCAATACCGCTTGTCGCTGCCTGACGAACGCCGCGTCCTGTTTGACCGCTACCGCCTCGAAGATGTTGTTGTAAAAGCGGTCGGCATCGGCAGCGTGGGCACGCTCTGCTTTGTGGGATTGTTTCTGTCGGCAGAGAATCACCCCCTGCTGTTGCAATTCAAACAGGCCTGTCCCTCTGTGCTGGAACCATTTGCTGGCAAGAGCCTGTATGAAAACCACGGCCAGCGCGTCGTCGTGGGGCAACGCCTGATGCAGTCTGCCAGCGACATCTTTCTGGGATGGACGCGGGGCCGATATGGCCGCGACTACTTCATTCGCCAGCTCAGAGACATGAAGATGTCGGCGCGGGTAGCGGAAGGGACCTCGGCTAAAGAGTTGCTTCGCTACGCTGAAATGTGCGGCCGGACTTTGGCTCACGCCCATGCCAAGTCAGGAGATGCGGC
>NZ_DASWWZ010000052.1:0-9095 GCF_036405755.1 Schlesneria sp. | reverse complement strand
ATGCAGTCATTTTCAATTTCAAGCAGTGCAGCACGACCATACTCAGGGTGCATTCCGTGGATCACGTCGTTCAGACCCTCGTTGACTATGTCAAAGACCACTCGGTCAAGGTAATTACGGGTCTCGTGCTGATGGTCATCGGCTGGTATCTCGGACATCGCCGTGCATCCGCCGACTGGAAGAAGCAAGAGTTCTATGATCGGTTGAATGTGTCGCTGAATATGATCCAGGATGGCACGCTGAAGATTCGCACTCTCAGTGAAAAACGCTGTGAGGACGTGTTCCTCAATCTGGCCGCAGCCCACACGGTTCAGAAACTGGCTCGGCAGACGACCGGAAACGACCCCATCCTTCCGATCCCGGCTTCGGAAAACTGGTTCTATCTGAACGCCATTCTCAACGACCTGTCAGAGCAATTCGCAATCGGTTTTTTGAAATCCGATATGGGAGCGCAAGTCACCACGGCGACGTATCTCATTGCCCTCACCTGCGAATCTGTCGGTGAGATGAAGACGCGAAAAATCCGGGCGATGGTGGTTCGAAAAAGCCTGCTCACGAATCTGCCCGAGGAAATGCCCAGGCTCGAGGCGTCGCACCACATCACCCGCTGGTCAACACTCCAGCGGCTTGCTTCGGAATTTCAGAAGCGCCCCGAGCGTTTTAAAGAGGTCGAACTCGCCGTCTCCTGAGTCCCTTCGCAAGCAGCTCTTGAGGAGTATCGGGTGGGACCAGATAAGAAGGTTTCCTGACCGATCAAGTCCGCCTGCTGCATTCCAAATACGAAATGACAGCAGGGGAACATTCAAGACGTCCGGTTCGAAACTTCACACCTGCAATCGGCAGGACTGGAGGAAAAGATCATGCCCAGCGGACACGCGGCCTAGCGGTTCACACCGATGTAGAACGCGAAGACCTGCTGGATATCGCCCTCTTCTTTCATCAGAGGTACTGCCAGGTCGAGAGCGATCGGAACGGGACCCATGGCTGGCACGGTCACACGGAGACCACCCCCCAGCGACAGACGGAAGTTGCTGAGCGATACATTGTCATTCACAGTACCGAAGTCGGTGAAACCGACCACCTTGATCATTTCATTGGCGGTGACCGGCAACATGTATTCTGCACCACCGAGGACCATGAAGTTACCCCCGGTGTAGACTCCCCCTTCCATCGGGCTCACACCGCGGAACGCAAAGCCGCGGAAGGTCTGGAAACCCCCTGCGAAGAACCGTTCGAAGATCGGTGTGTCGTTGCCTGACCAGCTCGCCTGACCGCGAACCATCAGGGTGTGTTTTCCCTGACCGTCGATTCGTTGATACGTCGTGAAGTACTGACGTGCCTCGGCTTCAAATCGTGGATACGAGTATTCGCCGAAAGCCTGTTCGTAGCTGAAATCGACGTAATGCCCCGACGTCGTGCCGAAAGCGGCATCTCGAGTGTCATGCATCAACGAGCCGCGGATGGTCGAGAGGAAATTGCTTCCGACGGACGCCGCGAGCAGCGGTGGTGTCGGCAGGTACGGGTTGTAGATATTGACGTCTTCCAGTCGCAGGGCTACCGCCGTGGACCAGGTTTGCGTCAACTGGCGACCGAGTCGAATACGGCCCCCGGTCCGGTCTTCGTACCAGTTTCGGTAATAACGAGTGAAGTAGAATCCGCTCAGGCCCAGGTTGAAGTTGGTGTCCAGGAAGTAGGGATCCTGCCAGTCAACCAGGTAACGACTGACCTGCGAACCGGGCATCGCCTCGATCTTGAATTTCTGACCACCACCACGGAAGGCCGTTCCGTTCGTGATGTCAGACCAGCTTCGCGGGGGCTTCAGGATGTCGAAGTTCTGTTCGCTCAGCACAATGTTACCGATGACACCGGCATCGCTGTTTACACCGACACCGAACATCAGGCGCCCTGTACGGGCTTCGGAAACGTAAGCATCCAGGTCGATAAACTCTGGAGGTTCCATCCGTGTCCAGTCGCCCGGATCAGGATCGCGGATCGCCTTTCCGAAGGGGTCCCCCTGAGGACTGTTGTCGAATCCAAAGTTGGCAGGGGGCTGAAGCGGATCGCGACTTTGTGCGCGAAAGATCGGTGTGATGGGCGACAGGTCTTCGTCGAAGATTTCGCGAGGTTTGGGTTCCGGTAACGTAATGGGCTGTGCGATCTGGTCGAAGTGCGAGGCGACGGTCACGAACGGGTCGCGACTTTCTTCACGCGATTCGCTCGTACCAACCCAGCTTTGAAGACCAGAGGGAGGCTGAACAGCCCCTTGTGTCTGCAGTCCTTCCGCCCGTCGGTTGGCGGAGGTTTCCGTTGTGGGCTTTGTCCTGGGGCGAGCACCCTTGGCCGGACGGGTGGGCTTTTCGGGCTTCCCTTCTGTCCGATTGCGAAGTGTGGTGTGTGGCTGAATCGGCGCAGACTGGCTGCGGACGATGTTGTCGTAATCCCGTTTGTCGACCCAGTTCGGGTTTCTCACGACGTTCGTCTCGATCCGCACGCCCCCTTCCGGGCCCGTTTCGAAGTTCTGCGAGCCTTCGAGGCGGCGTTTCATCAGATGGATTTTCTTGGGATCAGCGAGGTCCCCTGGTTGGACGGGCGAGATGTTTCGCACCAGATTCGTCCGCGTGTGCGGGTGATCCCCCTGAATATGGACGTTCAGATTTCGGATGCGATAGACCTTGTCTTCTTCGATCTTGTAGACGATGTCGACGATCCCGTCGTCTTCCGTCCAGCGGGGGACCGCGTCGACCCGGCAGAACAAGCGGCCCTGCTCACCATATTTCGTTCGGATCGCGTCGACGTCTTTATTGATGTCGCGGGTGTTGTAGTGCACCCCTTCCGCGACTTTCATCATTCCGCGGATTTCCTCTTCCGAGATCACATTGTTGCCGTCGACTTCGATACTTCGGATCTTGTACCGGATCCCCTCGTCGATGGTATACAGGATCTTGACCTTGGAACGGTCTTCGGAAAACTTCAGCGTGTGCTTGATGTCAACGTCGAAGTACCCCAGGCTGTGGTAGTACTGTTTGACACCTTCGATATCATCCTTGATCGACGCAGGATCGTATTTTCCACCGAACAGCCACAGGATCTGGGTCTTGGTCCGGGTCTTCGTTTTCAGGATCCCGTCGTAGAAATCCTCGTTTCCGTCAAATTCGACGCCGGAAACAGCGACTTTCGGACCTTCGTTGATCAGAAAGACCACTTCGCGATCCTCGCGATCGTTCCCTTTCTCCAGTTCGACCGTCGCAAAGGCATAGCCTTTTTCGTGGTAGTATTCTTCGATACGGCGAGCACACTCGCGGTTTGAACTGACGTCAAACGGACTGCCGGGCCGGAGCTGAGTCATCGAGTCAAACACTTTCTGTTTGATCTTCTTCAGACCCTTGTATTCGACTCGGCGGACAATGGGACGCTCCAGGACGCGGAAGACCAGCACCACCCCATCGTCGGTGCGACGCAAGGTCGGTTCGACACTGGCAAACCAGCGTGTTCGTACCAGCGCATCAACGTCGTCCTTGATCTGCTTCTGCGTCACAGGGCGACCGGGACGTGTCTTGATGTGTTTGGCGATTTCCGGGTTGGGAATGGTCGAGTTTCCCTCGATGACCACATCCACCAGAGGCTCATCAAGGTGAAAGGGCGTGTCGGGCTTTTCCTCGTCCCCCTCGAACGCGGCAACGGGGCGAATACCCGACAAACCAGAGGTCTTGGGAAGCTTCACCGCCGAGCGATCTTTGCGGTCTGCCGCCGTCGTCGTTGTTCTTTTCGGAGTGGGAAGGTCGAGTGAATGTTCAGGCTCGACCAGACTGCTTTTCGCCGTCTTCGATTTGGCGGCGGACGAGGGACTCGTCGTGGATTGGCCGGATGCATTCTCGACCGCAATCAGACTGCCTGCCACGATTCCCGCGGCGACCATCGAGCGGAAAAATTTCGGCATTGTTTTCAAGCTACGATCGCTGAACGGTCCTGTGCTGACTTTTTGAAATGACTGTGGCTGCGACTGTTGCAGTTCGGAAAGAGACAGATCCGCGGATGG
This sequence comes from Schlesneria sp., assembly GCF_036405755.1. NCBI lineage: Bacteria > Pseudomonadati > Planctomycetota > Planctomycetia > Planctomycetales > Planctomycetaceae > Schlesneria > Schlesneria sp. The sequence continues at coordinate 5,059 of NZ_DASWWZ010000052.1, read as the reverse complement.
CATTTCGGGAAAGCAGGATAGGGAAAGAATCGATCTGCGACTGGTGAATAGCTTGCCAGCCCCAAAAACCATCGCCCACCGCGAGACGAATGTGCCTCTCGGTGACCCCTTGGTAACGACGGTGTTCGAACTGGAGTGCTGGATCATGCGATCTTTTCTCACGGGCACGAGCATTCAGGCTCCGCGCCAATTTCCGAGCACGGGATAGGATGATTCTGACAGGAATTTCACGAAAGGCGGCAAACGCAACCGGACTCCAAAGAGCCCGCTTACCCTTGCGCCGCGGACAATTAGTCTAAAATGAAAATCTCGACAAGATGAACCCCGCGAAACCGGGCAGGGGTCAGCCGGATTAAAGCCAAATAGGAAACGCTGTTGGAAATCGTTGCGATTCCTGCCGCTTGACCTCCCTTTCGCCCACAAAATCAGTCCACCTGGTTTCAGTCCCTTTGGTTATCGGGTTCCCGCAGTGGGTGATTTCTCCCGATCCTGCTCCAGCAAAAGCCGGGTGTATCCGGCTAGGGACCCGCCGGTCGCAGGGCGCTTCTTGCAGGAATGACCTGAACGGCTTATTAATCCACTGCTGACGTACGTCGGCAGGATGGACCGGGCAGATCGCCGCATGACTTTATTCCGCTAGAAAGCCATCTACCGTTGTTTCTCGAAGAACTCCGCCGGTACGGCCCCGAGTCATCGGCCAGACAGATTGATCGCGCCGAGGCCGAGGCTTACTGCAAACACCTCGCGACCTCGCATTACGAAAACTTTCCCCTCGTCTCGTGGCTGCTTCCCAAAGAACTGCATCAGCACTTCTACAATGTCTATGCCTACTGCCGCTGGGCCGACGATCTGGGCGACGAAGTTGGCGATCCGGCCAGATCACTCGAACTGCTCGCCTGGTGGCGGCAGGAACTGCAGGCATGTTATGCCGGGCAACTGCGACACCCGGTGTTCGTCGCCCTCAAGCCCACCATCGATCAATTTTCGATTCCTGCTGAACCGTTCCTCGACCTGATTTCGGCCTTCGAACAGGATCAGACAGTTCTCGAATATCAGTCCTTTGAACAATTGCGGGACTATTGCCGCCGCAGTGCAGACCCGGTGGGTCGGCTGGTCCTGTACTTGTGTCAGCAACACCATCCACAAAACGTCGTCTGGTCAGATTCCATCTGTACCGGACTGCAACTGGCCAATTTCTGGCAGGATGTCGCTCGCGACTACAAGATCCGCCGAATCTATCTTCCCAGGGAAGACTACGAGCGATTCGGATACCACCGTGAGGATTTCGACCACGGACGCATCAATCCTCCATTCCTGGAACTGATGAGATTTCAGGTTGATCGAGCACGGCAGTTTCTCAACTCGGGATTACCGCTGATCGAGCAACTTCCGGGGCGGATTCAGGTGGATATTGATCTCTTCGCACGGGGAGGCCTCTGCATTCTCGATCGAATTGAATCGATTGGTTACCGGGTCTGGGAGACGCGTCCGAAAGTCACGAAGTTCGATGCGCTCAAGCTGCTGGCCGGGGCACTCTGGCGGAAAGCGTTTCGGTCACGATGACGTCCTCCTGGATGTCGTCGCGACTGCCACCGGTTGCGAACAGAATGGGTTTCACATGACGATTTGCGTTTAGAATCACGCTCATTCCCCCTTTACGGTTTTCAAACCGGCAGGTTGCGGGCAGAATTGGGCAAAAATTGTCCTTGAATCTCCCCTCCCACACCCCTGTCTCGCCCGCTTTGCGGAGGGAGACCCGACGCGATACCTCCTCCTATGCTGTCTCTTGCCGAATCGTATGAGTATTGCCGGGATCTGACGCAGCGGACCGCCCACAATTTTCGCTTTTCGTTTATGACGCTTCCCGCCGAACGCAGGCAGGCGATGAATGCACTCTATGCCTTCAATCGAATCACAGACGATCTGGGCGACGACGATTCGATTGATCTGGAACTACGCCGGATTCGACTGGCTGTCTGGCGTGAAACCATTCGTCACTCGTTGACTCAAGGCAACGCCAAAGCGGGGAATCCGGCGGGGGTAAAGTGTCACGAGGCGTTTCAGGAGCAACTCCTTTCCGTCAGCGGCAAACCGGCCCTCGAAGAAGGAATCGGAACGGCGGAAATGGGGACGTTTTCCGAACATCCGGCGCTCCCGGCGATCACCGACATGGTAACGCGTTACCGAATTCCGCAGGAGTATCTGCTGGCCGTCATCGACGGCGTCGAGATGGACCTCTATCCCTTTGAGATCGCAACATTTGCGGATCTCCAGCGGTACTGCTTCCACGTCGCGGGTGCTGTGGGACTGGGTTGTATTCACGTCTGGGGTTTCAAGGACGAGCAGGCCATTTCGCTGGCCAGTGATTGCGGAATGGCCCTGCAACTGACGAATATTCTGAGAGATGTGGGAGAAGACTCTGATCTGGGGCGGATCTATCTTCCCCGGGAAGATCTGGACCGGTTTGGCTACACCCCCGACGATCTCCGCAACCGCGTGATGAACGACCGATTCCTCAAGTTGATGCAGTTTCAGGCCGACCGAGCCCGACAGTACTACGCTGCTGCCGAACGTCTGTTCGCTTTCCTCGAACCTCCGGGCAAACCGATCCTGCGAGCGATGGTCGATATTTACGAGGGACTGCTGCGGCAGATCGAACGAAACCGGTTTGACGTCTACTCACGCCGTGCCTCGCTGCCGAAATGGAAAAAACTCTGGTACGCGACCCGGGCCATGATCTTCGCTCGGTAGGGAGACACCATGCCTGCGTGGGACCGCGGGGCTCGCTGTTTCCAATTGACGGAAATCGGGATGCTGACGTATACCCCCGGAATGGGGCGTCGGCCATCCCGTCGCCCGTTGCTTCCTTCTGCAGCCCGCGTGGACACCGATGACGCAACCGTTCTCTCCTCTCGAATGGCGGTCTGGCGAAATCCCCTCACCAGATCCCGAATCGCCAGATTTGGACGAAGAGCTCGGGCCGGGTGATGTCCAGTACTTTCGAGGAGGGACAATGCCAATTCCCGATCCCGCATCCTTTGCCGGGTTCAACTCGAACTGGCCCGACGGCGAACTTCCGCCCGACCAGCTACTGAATTCGGTCGAGCGAAGTTTGAGTGAAGTCATCCTCGGTTCCATGCCCGAACCTGTCGAGAGCCCCCCTCCGTCGGTGGCTGCTACGCACGCTGCTCAGGTGATTCAGTCGAAGTCTGTGCCACCCCTGTCTGTTCACACTCCTGTTATTGCTGCCGACACCGGTGGTCTGACACTGGATGATCTTGGAGACGTGGAGCTCGACATTGCGATCGAGCTTGGTCGTTCGGAATTGCTGATTGATGAGGTGATGAAACTGCGGGAGGGGAGCGTCGTGACGCTTGATAAACTCGCCGGAGACCCCGTCGACATCATCGCGAATGGGAAGTTGATCGCACGGGGAGAACTGCTGGTGATCGACGGAATGTTTGGCGTTCGACTCAGCGAAGTTCTCTGACCTCCTCGCTCGCGGTATCGTGTTTCAGGAATGGTCTCAGTTTATCGATCAACTTGATCCCCAGTCCTCGCACGCGGGCAACGTCGTCAATGGATTTGAACGGACCGTTCTGCGTGCGGTCCCCAACGATCCGGCGCGCCAGCTTCTCACCGATACCATCGAGTTGTGCCCATTCGACCCACGAAGCCTGATTGATATCAATTGAGTAGAAAAACTCGCGCGGTTGCTGATTGATAATCTCGATCTCGGCCTGACCACCTGACGAAAGTCGCCAGCGGAAGATGACGAGCAGACCGAGCAGCGCGATCACCAGAAATCCCAGGAAGAACTGGTCGGCTCGCCGCAACCAGAGTGTGATCGGTGCCTGGTCGGATGGAGTTCTGTGATCACCCGCCTCAGCACCAACCGGGCCCGACTTCGTCGGCGACGGCTCCGAGCTGACGGAGTGTCCCTGGGGCAGAGCTGACGGTGCACGAAGCGATTCCACTCCCGGTCGTATCGGGGTGGAGCGGTCTGCTACTTGCCTCGCCCGGCGGCTCGCCATTCGCACTCCTCGTTGAGATGGGAAACTCTGGAAAAGTTCCGGATTGTAGCAAAGTTTTCAGTGACGATTCAGAATTCGCCGCTCTGTTTTCGTGAGACGAAGCCTCTTGCGGTGGAAGTTCTTCCCTTTCGCTACTGACTTGCGTAAAGTTGAGAAGTGCAGGGGACGCGCCCGTAACGTAGCCGCATTGTGCGATCACGGACATGGACAGGGAGATGGGAACGTTGATGTTAAACCGTGCCTCGATCGCCGTGATGCTGTTGCTGACCTTTCTGGGCCGCATCGACACCGTTTTGGCGCAAACCAAGGATCCCAAAGCGAAGCTCGCCGCGCAACGCGGAATCGACTGGCTGGTCAGTGAGCAGCACCGCAGCGGATACTGGGAAGCCAACCAGGGGCAGTACCGCGTTGCGATGACCGCGCTGGCAGGCAACGCGATGCTCTGCGAAGGTTCCACAACGACTCGGGGACGTCTTGCCAAGCCCATCTCACGGGCTGTTGATTATCTGATCGATACGGCTCAACCGAACGGCTTGATCGGCTACAAGCACGACTATCACTACACCTATGGGCACGGCTTCTCGATGCTGTTCCTCTCGCAGGTCTACGGCGAGGAAGAGAACGCACAGCGACGTGAGAAACTGAAAGAAGTCCTGACGAAGGCGGTTCAATTCTGTGGTGAAGCTCAGACACCCGATGGCGGCTGGGGCTATGTCTCGGCCAAGGATGGAAACAATTTCGACGAAGGTTCGACATGCGTGACCCAGGTGCAGGGACTGCGAGCTTGCCGCAACGCGGGAATTCCCGTTCCTCGCGAAGTAATCGATAAAGCGGTTGAGTACATCCGCAAGTGCATGGCACCCGACGGAGGCATTCAGTACAGCCTGCGCAACGCGGGTGGATCCCGCCCCCCGATCACTGCGGCAGCCGTCGCCTGTCTGTTTAATTCGGGCGACTACGAAAACGAAACTGCCAAGAAGCTGTTGAACTACTGCCAGAAGAACATCGAAGGGACGAACAACCAG
>NZ_DASWWZ010000051.1:0-7696 GCF_036405755.1 Schlesneria sp. | reverse complement strand
TTCAGGGACACGACGCTCGCGCACTTCCAGCGCTGCCGGCTGTCCAGGCAGGCCTAAGGGAATCTGTACCGCTCCGACCACCTTGCGCGCGTCGTTCGTATCCTGACCGACAAAGTCTGACGATTTCCTGTTCCCCCTCATGAACCGAGCATCAGGCGTTGCGACGCCGATGACGCTGGGTCCAACCGGACCTGCGTTGGAACCGATCCCTGGCGCGGGCGTCGGTCTGCCGAAACTTCCTCCTCCGGCACTGGATTGAGGCTGCAGTGATTGTCCAAAACTTCTTTGACTGCCGAACATCTGCGCCTGCGCGGAAGAGCAGACACAATGGCAGACAGTGAGGGTGGCGGACATGATGAGCAAAAAACGATTCATGGCTCGATATTTACCTTCTGACCAGCTTTGTGTGCAAAAGGGACTGCAATGGGGTTTGTGACGCGTATTCGCGAGTTGATGCACCCGTGAATTCGCTCTGACTCCGCCATTATAGCCGCCCCACGGTCTTGTGAATAACTCTGATACAGGACAGGAGTTGCAACCTGAGCCTGTTGGTCGTCTTTGGTGTCTTGCTCGTTTTGCCTTGGTAAAGTTGGAAGTTCTTTCAGGGTTTTCGAACGACCATCAGTATCGGACCTTGATATTGAATCAGCCGTAAGAAGCATGGAGAGTGAAGCATGGGCCCAATTCATCATGCATTCCCCCCTGTCTGAGATTCGGAATCGGGAGCCCCAGGGCTGAAGTGATCCTGCGCATACCCAAGGGTGAATCCGGATTTGTTTTATTGAGGTTCGTTAATCTTTAACGCAAACTGATTAAAATCAGGAATGCAGGCTCGCAGGTTCGGTCAAGAGGATCGAGCTCACTCTGGCTAGGGTCAGTGTGAGTCTTGGCCGATGATCGAATGAAATGACTGGTGAGGTCATGTTCTGGAGCCGAACTGAGTGTCAAGTTGTTTGCATTGTTGGACTTGGTTGGGGGCGAACGCTTTTGCCCGCCAACGCATCAGTTTCTGCCGATTATGGTAGAAATCGATGCCCAAGAGCCCTGCCACTTTCCTGAATTGCGAGCGTTTTTGCTGATGAGTGAGTGCATTCCCGGTCGCTGCCACACTCGGCTCCATCCCTTCGGAGGTTTCACAGTGGCGCATCATCGAAATCCTGGCATGAAGTCGTCGGCCGCCGCGACGGGATTCGTATTAAGTTTGCTGCTGGCTTGCTCGACGCTGGCTGCACAGGAACCTGCTGCGCCTGTGACACCTGCTTCCAGCTACCAGCGGCTGACCGATCCGCGGGTGGCAGAAACCCTCAAGCTCTCCGACGATCAGCGAGTGCAGATTGCCAATCTCATTACGCAACGGGCCGAGGGACTGGCAAAAGCGGGGCCGGACGAACGGGCTGAGCTCTTGGCGCAGAGCGAGAAAAGTCTCGAAGCCGTTTTGACGCCAGAGCAGCGCTCGCAGTTTCTGAAAGAGATGGCTGAGCCCCGGCTTCGCTTTAATTTCCGGTTCCAGCGGTGGTCCGATGTCCTGGAGTGGCTGGCAAAGCAGTCTGATCTTTCGCTGGTCCTCGATGCCCCGCCTCCCGGCACATTTAACTATTCCGATACGAAAGAGTACACCGCGACCGAGGCGCTCGACCTTCTGAATGGCGTCCTGACGACGAAGGGCTACACACTCATTCGTCGGGGCCGGATGCTGATGGTCATTGATATTCAGGATGGTGTGCCCGATGGCCTGGTTCCCACAATCCCCCTGAGCGAGTTAGATACACGCGGAAAATTTGAACTTGTTACAGTCATGTTCCCCGTCGGAGACCGAGACCCGCAGGCAGTGAAGACCGAGATCACTCCGCTTCTTGGGCCGTTCGGCAAGAGCGTGCTGCTTGCGCAGTCACGACAGATCATTGTGACGGATACAGCCGGGATTGTGCGGGCGATCAGCCGCGTCATCTCATCAATGCCTCAGCCTGAACCCGAGCGGCGTAAAGATCCCCCCCCGTCGCCAGTACTGGAGGTGTACTCAGTCCGGGCTGCGGACGGAAAAATTGCTGAAGACGTGCTGACGAAGATGTTTCCGTCAGCGAAAATCGTTGCTGATTTGAAGGCGGAACAGATCAACGCCTTTGCGACCCCTGCCGAGCAGTCTGCCATCAAGGCCGTGCTGGAGCAGATGCAGACTCACAATCCCCCGGATCGGCGTCCCACTTTGGAGGTTTACCCTGTCCGGGATCAGGACGCAGCACAGCTTGTCCCCAACCTGCTGCTCGTCGCCCCGACAGCGCGGATTTCCTTTGACGCGCGTGAACGTCAAATTCTCGCTTTCGCCAATCCCGCTGATCAGGCCAATTTGAAGGCCGCAATCGAAAAGCTGGCAGTGTCAGGACCGGTCGATCGAAGTCGACAACTGGAAATTTACCGTTTGTCAACGGCTGATCCCGCGACCACGTTCACGTTGCTTCAGGGACTGTTGCCACAGGCGAAATTTACACTCGATCCTCTGACGCGCAGGATTGTCGCTGTTGCGTCGGTTGATGATCATAAAGCCATCAAGGCTGTGCTCGATCAGATCCAGTCGACAGCCGAGGGCCCCGATACCGTCCGGCTGGAATTCTATCCGCTTGACGAACCACTCTCGGCGACAGCGATGTCGCTGCTGGTTTCACTGGCTCCGAAAGCCAAGATCGTTGCCGATACCGAGGCCAAACGATTGCAGGTGTTGGCGACGGCCGCCGATCAGGCTGTGGTCAAAGAGAATCTGGAATCGATCCTCAAGGGGCGGCCTACCGTCGAAAAACGGAAGTTGGCCGTTTTCAAGGTCATGCCTGAACAGCGGGCACGCTTTCAGGCCATTCTTCCGACCCTCAGCGCCGACTTTCCCGACATTCGCGTGGTTGCGGACGGGGAACCAAACGAACTGGCCATCTGGGCAAAACCCTCGCAGCACGAACTGCTTCAGGGTTTGATTGACTCACTTGCAAGAGAGCCAGTTGAAGGGGAAGAAACTCAGCTCGTCGCTCATCCACTGAGGTCTGCCGATCCTGCAACCGCGACAACAATCCTCAAGACGCTGGTACCTCAGGCGAAGGTTTCGCTTGATGCCGTAAATCGTCAGGTCGTCGTTATTGCGACGGTGAAAGACCAGAATGCCATCAAGGAAACGATTGAAAAACTGCAACCGGGCGATCTTGGACCTGATACACCCGTCCTTCGATATTACCCTGTCGACCAGCCCTTGAATGCGACGACACTTGCCGCCTTCGCGAGACTCGTCCCCAAAGCCACAGTGACCCAGGACGTGGATGGCAAGGCCTTGCAGGTTGTTGCCACGACAGCCGAGCAGGAACTGGTAAAGAAGTATCTGGACGAAGCGCAGAAAGGAATGCCGGTCGCTGAAAAGCGGAAGCTCTCCATTTACAAAGTCGTGCCCGCTCAGCGAGCCCGTTTCCTGACGCTCCTTCCCTCAATGGCGTTGGAGTTCCCTGATGTCCGCGCCGTTCCCGACGGAGAACCAAACGAATTGGCCATCTGGGCAAAGCCATCTCAACATGAGGTTCTGAAAGGGCTGATTGAGTCGCTCGCGGGTGATTCTGGCGAAGGCGACGAGGTTCAGTTGGTGACGCACCCCCTCCGTTCTGCGGACCCCACGACTGCGACAACAATTCTCAAGACGCTTGTTCCCCAGGCCAAAATTTCGCTCGATCTGGTGAACCGGCATCTGGTGGCTATCGCGACTACCGAGGATCAACAGCAGATCAAATCCACGATCCAGAAACTGCAACCGGGTGATTTGGGGCCGGACACACCGCTGCTACGCTTCTATCCACTTGAGCAGACTTTGCCGACGTCCGCACTGGCCGCATTCTCGAGACTCGTTCCCAAAGCGACGGTCACTCAGGATTTGGACGCCAAGGCACTGCAAGTCGTCGGCACGTCCGCCGAGCATGAACTCATCAAGTCACACCTGGATGACGTTCTCAAGGGAATGCCTGTTACAGAAAAACGGAAACTGTCCGTATACCCGGTTACTCCTGCTCAGCGCGTTCGTTTCCTGGCAGTGATGCCCACTCTGCGTGGCGACCTGCCCGACATTCGTGTGGTCACCGATGGTGAACCCAATGAACTGGCGATCTGGGCGAAGCCTTCTCAGCATGAATTGCTGAAAGGAATCTTCGATGAACTCGTTCGCGAGACACCCGTTACGGAAAAATATCAGCTTGTCTCGTATCCGCTGAAAGCGGCTGATCCGAACACCGCTTCCACTGTACTTCAGACCCTCTTCCCGGGCGCGAAGATCACAGTCGATCTTAACGGCAACCGACTGCTCATCTGGACCCGAAGTGCGGACCACGTTGAGGTTAAGAAGGCGATTGAAGAGCTCGACAGTGACGAAGCCGGAGAACGCCGGGACAAAGTCGTCGTTTATCCGGTACCGGAAATCGACCCGGATGTCGCCGTTGGCTTGCTGCAATCCGTGCTTCCGAAAGTCCGGATGATGAAAGACACCAAAGCGAGAACGATTGTCGCGTGGGCCAAGAAAGCCGATCACGAGACCATTTCGCGGACGCTTGCGTCAATGCGGACATCCGCCGATGGGGACCAGAAACCTCGTCTCAAGTATTTCCCCCCGGGAAAATTTAATGCGGCAAGTGTCATCGATGTGCTGCGAGTTGCCATGCCGACCGTTCGGATTGCTGTCGATCCAAAAACTGGCGGACTTGTCGCCTTGGGAACGGTCGCAGACCACGAACAGGTGGAGTCGGCGATTTCGCAGATTACATCTCAGGCAGGGGCTCAGGCGGCTCAACTTGTGACGTACCATCTGCCTCGAGCGGGGGCATCCTCTGCATTTCAGATCCTGTCTCAGGCAGCGCCTGATGCTCGAGTTGCTTTGGGTCAGGATTCGAGCCATCTGCTTGTCTGGGCAAGGCCCGATGATCACCTGATCGTCCAGAAGATTGTGGAACAGCTCGAAGCCGATTCGTCCGCCAAAAAGAAGTTTGAACTCCGGCCGTACACTCTGAAAGCGACCGGGGCAGGAACCGTGATTCCGCTACTGAGCCGAGCCGTTCCGAAAGCCACGCTGAATATCGGCAATACGCCCAACAAGCTAATCGTGTGGGCCGTTCCCGAGGATCATGCCATCGTTGAGCAGGTCGTCAAACAGTTCGACGCGGTGCATGCCCCGGACACGACGATTGAGTTCTATGATATTCAGAATATCGACTCGGATTCGGCGCTCCGTCTTGCTCAGGCAATGTTGCAGAAAGATTCTGTGGGGACGAATGTATCAGTCATTTCCGGCAGCAACCAGTTGTATGTCGAAGCCAGGGCTGAACAGCATGAGATGATTCGCGACGGCTTGAAAAGGTTGAAGACGTCGTCCGAGGCTGGCTTCGAAGTCTTTCAACTGGAAACAGTCGACCCCTCTTCGGCGGAGGTGATGATTCGCCGGATGTTCGGTGGATCCCGATTGTCTGGCCCTGTCGTTGAACCTGATTTTGCCTCACAGAAGCTTTTCGTCCGCGGGACCAAAGAGCAGATCAAGCGGATCGAAGAACTTCTCGAGAAAATGGGCGAAAAGGGACTTTCGCGTCAGGAACCAGCAGGTTCCCCAACGATGCGCGTCGTCCCCTTCGGGGGAGACACATCTTCGGCACTCAAGGAAATTCTGCGGATCTGGCCAAAACTCCGCTCGAATGAATTGCGGATCATCCCTGGTTCGGACCGAGGTTCGAATCTTCTACTTCCAGGTTCGGGGCTCAAAAAGCAACCTGCAACGAGCGACAAGCCTGTCACGAACGATGTACCACTTGGTACCAAGCCAATTCCTGCAGAATCTCCCAAGCCGAAGTTGCTCAAAGAGCAGATTGATGGTGCGGACGACCAGGATGAAGAAGAAACTCTCGAGGACCTCGGCGACGACGAGGGGGCAGAAGAGGAAACCCTGAAGTCAGGCAAGTCCGCAGCTCGGCCAATTACGGTTCCCCGTCAGACGACCGACGTAGTGTCGACGCAAGGGACTGTCGCACAGGTCCAGGCTCAATCGACCGAGCCGCCTGCTCCGATTGTGATTTTGCCACGTGAGGGTAGTGTCACAATTTTCTCTGAGGATCTGGAAGCCCTTGAGCAGTTCGACAAGTTGCTGCGAGTGATGTCGGGGCCTCAACAGACGACGGGACGGGGATTCTCGGTCTATGGGCTGAAGATCGCCGGGGCCACACAGGTCGCTGAAACTTTGCGACAAGCCTTACGGTCACAGTCCGGTGGTGGATTCCGCTCTGGCGGAAGCGGTCCTACTGTCGTGGCAGACGAACGGCTGAATGCCATTATCGTGCATGGTAGCCGGGCAGATCGGGCTTCAATCGAAACCTTGCTGGAGGTGCTCGATTCCGCGGATATGCCCGATTCGCGTGCAGCCAACCGACCGAAGCGGGTCAGTGTCAAACATGGATCCGCAGTTCAGATTGAGCAGGTTCTACGGCTTGTTTATAAGTCGCAGCTCAGCACCGGTGGTGGACGGAAGGAGCTACCGATCCCCTTTGGTTTGGCACCGGAAATCGCGGCGACACTCCAGCAGTTGAATGCCATGAACTCAGGTCCCGTGCTGTCACTGAGTGTCGACGAAGTGACCAATTCGATTGTCATCATGGCGCCAGCAGCAATCACCGAACAGGTCGCTTCGCTGATTCATGAACTCGACGAGGCTTCGCTGACAGAGAACTCACGCGGTATCAGCATTGTGCCGCTCGAACGGATGAACTCCTCCAAGACGCAAAAGGTTCTGAATCTGATCCAGGAAAAGTCGCGCCGGCGCGATCGGCGGTGATCCTGTCGGTCGCCGCTGCTCCGTACCGAACGGTAACCGGATGTCGTGCTAAGCACCCCACAGGCGGAGTCTCCCAAGGAGCGAGTATCCGCCTGTGGGGTGCGAACCATTCGGCATCGGATCTTTTTGACGGATTCGAACGTAGCGCGAGTGGGCAATGCGCGCTCGTTTAAGGACTCACCGTCGTTCCGGGAATGACTTCCACGCTGGTGGAAGTATTCGAGGGCAAGGTTCGGAGCGCTGGTCGCGTCTTGACCAATTCGGGGAAAGAAGGTTTCCAGCCTGAGAAAGGGATTGCAGCGTCTGTACGTTCTGTTTGGCTATTTGGACGTGCCCGATTTGCGGACGCACTCTTTCGCTGTCACAACTCCATCACCATTGGCATCCAAATTGGCGAAATCTTCCAGCTCCGCAGGGATGCTGGCGGGACTGAATTCTCCCGCTGTTAACTGTCCATCGCCGTCCACGTCTTTCGCAATAAACCATTCAGGCAGTCCTTGCGGAAGTCGGTTGGGGGGAACGAAAAACTTCAGGTTTCGTCGCCGTTCATTGAGAGATGGTTCTGCGTCGTCTGCATCAGCGTCACGTCCGATAACGCTGACACTCTCTTCCGCTTCGATTGATGGGGCCGGTGCAGACTTCACAACGGGTCCCATCGGAACGCCAATCCGCTTACGCCGACCGTAATCGATGACCCACTCGATCAACTCATCTCGATCAATCAGGCCGTCTCCATTTGCATCAATCAGGTCCGGTCGCCCTTGTAACTCCTGCCACTCCGTCGTCTGAAGCACGCCGTCTCTATTGTGGTCGTGGCGAGAGATGAGATAGGTCGCATACCGACTGATTTTGGGAGGGACGGCTGCGGATGAT
>NZ_DASWWZ010000050.1:0-20548 GCF_036405755.1 Schlesneria sp. | reverse complement strand
AGGAAAGGACGAGTACGGCACAGACTCGTGCGGGACGGACCCGTATGGCGGCGTTCCGGTCGGGAAGGAAGGTCCGTACGGTGCTGAACTCGGAATTCCGTCAGGCTGCGGAACGCCGTTGAATAATTGCGTCGCGATCTGGGCAATCAGATCGGGGGTGACTTCGTTCATGTCTGTGCCTTTGGCTCGATGTTTCCGAAACAGTGCATCTGACCTGTTTCCAACTTACTTCAACTTAGGTTTGCGATTGTCGTAATCGTGGTAATAACCCACTTCGACGTTCTCGAGCACACCGACAGCATCGTCGGTCAGGACCGCTAGAGAGAAGTAAAGAGTCAGCAGGTATGAGGCGACGCCGAGGCTGTCGGTCCCCATCAGACGCGCCGAAAGGCTCGGCATGATTTCTCCGGGAATTCCCGCCTGGTGCAGACCCACCACACCCTGATCCGCTTCACCGACCCGCAACAGCAGGATACTGGTCGTGCCGAACCACTGGTTTGACTGATAGCGACTCTTCATTTCCAGCTTGTCGCAGGGAACCAGAGGGACGCCGCGCCAGGTAATCACCGGGGTCCCGAACAACTGTGTTGTGACGGGTGGGACACCGCGCCAGGTACATTCCCGTTCAAATGCCGCGATCGCTTTCGGGTGAGCCAGGAAGAAGGCGGGCTTTTTCCAGACGAGCGCCAGCAGTTCGTCCAGATCGTCGGGAGTCGGTGCACCGTAGCGAGTGCTGATTCGCATGGCGGGATCGACCGAGTGGATCAGGCCGAACTTGGTGCTGTTGATCAGTTCCCATTCCTGCCGTTCTTTAATTCCTTCGATCGTTAGCCGCATCTGTTCGGCAAGTTGATCAAACGGCCCGTTGTAGAGATCGGAGACGCGGGTATGAACGCGGACGATGGTCTGCACGGCCGAGAGTGAGTACTCGCGCGGATTGGCCGAATAGTCGACGAAGGTCTCGGGGATTTCCATGTTTTCGGCAAACCCGGACACCAGATCGATGTTTCGTTCGCCATACCGATTGACAGTGGAGCGAAGTTCCAGGTGTTCCTTGATCGCTTTACGAAAGTCTTCATTCAGATTGGGAAGTTCCTGCAGAACTGCGTCCAGATCCTTGCGAGAGAACGTCAGCAACACGCAGGGGGTAATTGTCCGCACGGTCACGTCGGACCGCTTTTCAGAGACCAGATCGGTCTCGCCGAAAAATTCCCCTTCGTTCAGCAGTGCGATTCGCAGATTGCTGCCGTGGACACCCTTGCTGAGAACTTCGACCTGACCCTGAGCGATGATGAAAAACTTGCTGCGATCTTCCCCTTCGACCAGCAGCTTGTTTCCCAGTGAGACAGTTTCGGTTTTGAATCGACTCGACATACGGGCGATGATTGCATCAGGCAGCCGGGAAAACAGCGGTACGCTACGAAGTGCTTCAGGAGGAAACGAGGCGATGTCGCCGTTCAGTTCGACACCGATCCGTTCGGCCTTGGAAAGCTCGACCTTGGTTCGGTTCACGCGGAAGGTACCGCCGTTGACCTGCACCCACGGAAGAAGGCTGAGCATCCACCGGGGCGTGATCGACATCATCTTGGGTGATGTCTTCGTGGTCGTTGCCAGGTTCCGGGCAACCGACGTGGTCACGCTGCGCTGCAGTAGGTTATCCGACATACTCCAAAACTCCTTTGTTCGTCTCTGCTATGAAATTGAAATCTGTCTGAGGTCAGTCGGATTGGGATTTACGGGCAGGCCGCTGTTTCGGATTCCCTCGCCCTACCCTCAGCAAAGTTGGAAAAGACCTTTCGAGACTGACTCTCGAAAGAGGCGTGACCGGTGCGGACGGACTTAGATCCCCAGGCCGTGCTCGAAGCCGGACGGGCTGCGGTGGTCATAATCGTGGTAGTAGGCGACTTCGACGTTTTCGAGGACGCCGACGGCGTCGTCGGTCAGGACGGCACAGGATGAGTAAAGCGAAAGCAGATAGGACGCGACTCCCATGCTGTCGGTGGCCATTAACCGGGCAGAGAGGCCCGGCATGATCTCGCCCGGAATTCCGGTCTGATGCAGTCCGACGACCCCCTGATCGGCTTCGCCCACTCGCAGGAGGAGAATACTGGTGGTGCCGAACCGTTGATCGGTCTGGTAGCGTCGGCTCTTGCCAATCTCGAGCTTGTCGCAGGGAACCAGAGGGACGCCGCGCCACGTGATGACGGGAGTTCCAAACAGCATCATGGTTGCGGGTGGAACACCTCGCCACGTGCACTCGCGTTCGAAGGCCGCGATAGCGCGCGGATGTGCCAGGAAGAATGCTGGCTTCTTCCAGACCTGTGCCAGCAGCTCATCCAGGTCGTCGGGCGTAGGAGCCCCGTACCGGGTACTGATGCGCATGGCGGGATCGACCGAGTGCAACAGGCCAAATTTCTTGCTGTTGATGAGGTCCCATTCCTGACGTTCTTTAATCCCTTCGATCGTCAGCCGCATCTGCTCTTCCAGCTGGTCATAGGGACCATTGTACAAGTCAGAAACGCGGGTGTGGACACGGACAATCGTCTGGATGGCCGCCAGCGAATACTCCCGGGGGGTGGCCGAATAATCGACGAACGTCTCTGGAATTTCGACGTTCTCTGCGAATCCGGAAACGAGATCAATGTTTCGCTCGCCGTAACGATTCGTCGCGGAACGAAGGACGAGATGCTTGTCGATCGCTTTCTGGAATTCCGCTTTGACGCTGGGCAACTCGTTCAGAACGGCATCCAGATCCTTGCGTGAGAACGTGACGAGAACGCAGGGAGTCAGTGTTCGAATCGTGACGTCGGACTGTTTTTCAGAGACGAGATCGGCGTCACCGAAGAACTCGCCTTCTGTCAGCAGGGCGATCCGCAGATTACTGCCGTGTGCTCCTTTGCTGAGGACCTCGACCTGCCCTTCCGCGATGATGAAGAACTTGTTGCCGTCCTTCCCTTCGACGACCAGTTCATTACCGAGCGACACGACTTCCGTTTTGAAGCGGCCCGCCATGCGGTTCGTGATATCGCCGGGCAGATGCGAAAAGAACGGGACCTTGCGCAGGTCGTCAGGAGAGAATGTTGCGGCGCCATCGACAAAATCGACGTCGATTCGTTCGGCCTTCGACAGTTCGACCTTTGTCCGGTTTACGCGGTACGTCCCGCCGTTCACCTGCACCCAGGGAAGCAGCCTCAGCAGCCACCGGGGTGTGATCGACATCATCTTGGGTGATGTCTTGGTCGTGGTTGTCAGATTTCTGGCAACAGCTGTCGTGACGCTACGCTGCAGAAGATTGTCGGACACGGAAACCCTTCCCGAAATGGCGATACTGACCAAGTCCCGTTTAGCGATGTTCGATTTACGGATCTGTCAGCGTCGTTGCGTTTGAGTTCAGAGAGTTGAAGTTGAATTGATCCTGAGCCGGGGTTCTCAAATCGCTGCTGGATGCAAAATCATTTGTACAGCAAGCGAACTTGAGCGTAAACGGGACGGACGGCCCGCGTGTTCCCCGACTCGAACTGGGTCCCTTGTACGTGGTAAGGCGCGGACGCTTAGCCCGGCAGGTCTTTGTCGAAGAGCGGGGTTGAGAGGTAGCGTTCACCGCTGTCGGGCAGGATCGTCACGATTGTTTTCCCTGCCGCTTCGGGCCGTCTTGCGACCTTCAATGCGGCGGCCATAGCGGCTCCGCAACTGATGCCGCACGAGATTCCTTCCCGTTTCATCAGCAACTTGGCGGTTTCAATCGCTTCGTCATCGGTGACCTGGATCACCTCGTCAACGACACTGCGGTCGAAGTTGTCAGGGACGAATCCTGCGCCGATCCCCTGGATCTTGTGTCGACCGGGCGAGCCCCCCGAGAGGACAGGACTGGCCAGTGGTTCCACAGCGATTGATTGAACCGGCAGTTGCTTCTGTTGCTTCAGAAAGCGGGATACACCACTGATCGTTCCCCCCGTGCCGACACCGGCGACAAAGTAGTCGATCTTCCCATTAGTGTCGTCGTAGATCTCCGGCCCCGTGGTTTTGAAATGGATCTCGGGATTGGCGGGATTCTTAAATTGCTGCGGCATATACCAGCCCGGCTGGGTCGCCAGTTCCTCGGCCTTGGCGATGGCCCCCTTCATACCGTCGGCACCGGGGGTCAAAAGCAGATTCGCCCCGAAGCTGCGCAGCATGGCCCGCCGTTCGATCGACATCGTCTCCGGCATCGTCAACGTGAGCTGATATCCGCGAGCGGCACAGACAAAGGCGAGTGCGATTCCCGTATTGCCGCTGGTCGGTTCGACCACATGCATGCCCGGCTTCAATTTGCCGCTTGCTTCGGCCTCCCAGATCATCGCAGCACCGATCCGGCACTTGACGCTGTAGGCGGGGTTCCGTCCCTCGATCTTGGCGAGAATCGTGACGTCGAGTCCTTCCGTCAATCGGTTGATCCGGATCAGCGGAGTACGACCGATGGATTCTGAGTTGTCTTTAAACAACGGCATGCTTGCGGCCCTGCTTGCAAATGGGGAATGTCCCAGTCGTGAAAAAATCGCACCTCACCCGATACGTGAAATATCACCGTGCGAGTGGGATATTAATGGGCGAGTTTCACCCTGTCAAGCAATGGTGTTTCGCAATTAATGAGAGATCGATGCCGCAGTTGAGGCCTCGAAGAAGGAAAAATCGACTGTGATAGTGCGACTTTTGGAGTGTCGGTGGAGGCGCCTTGCGCCGAGTGGCCCGTCAAGTCGGGTGATGACCCCTGGGTCTCGCGCGGGGCGGCGAAACTCCAGGGGATTTTCGATTGCCGAATCTCTCACACGTCGGCCGGCTTTCAACACGATCGGGCGGTGTTAAGACTTCGGCCTGGCACCCGGGATGTGAGGTAATCTGCACTCACGGCTGGCGCGAGTCGCGGAAGCGGAAGGAAAAGAGGTCGGCATCTTTCATTACGACTCGCATGCGGACTGGCTTGCCTGCGATGCTTTTGAGCGACGTGCCGGATTTCCAGGTCACGACGCGGTCAAGTTCATTACCAATCTGCTCCTGGCATTCCTCAAGACTGAAGCCCGGGAGGGGCGTTCCGTCCAGGTTCTGCAGCTCGAAGTGCAGGCCCCCTGCGGCGGATGTGGAGAAGTTGATTTCGAGTTCGTCGCCAGAAAACGTCAATGGTTTCGTCAGCAGTTCGCCTTGTTTGACGCCTGCTCGGAGGGAGGTGAAGCCATCAAGTCGCAGGGTGTAGCGACGGACATGGGACGTCGGTTGGGCATAGTCCTGATTCACGTACAAAGAGAGTTCTGCCGGTCCCGTTTGCGCCAGATTCAGCGCAGGATAGTTGGTTCGTGAGACCCAGTTCTGGGGGCCGATGCCGGGGCGTAAAAATCCTTCCAGAAAGGTCCGGTCATAGGTGTTGCCTCCGCGTGACGACATGAAGACAGCGTCCGACGTGTCGTTGAAATAAGTCGGCGAGACCTTGATGGCGGCTGCCTGCTGCTCATTCAGTACCTGTCGGCCTTCGAAGAATCGGGCAGCGATTGCCAGGTAGAGATGCGGGGCACGTGGATAGGGGGACGTCTGATTGGTGTAGAGATGCTCAACCGGGGCGGCGGTGATCGAGTTCCCATCGTCGTGAACCTGTTTCATCATGACGGCTGCCGACCAGTTCCGAAAATCGTCGCTCGTAGAACGGGCGATGCGGCGGACTCCATCCCAGACCCGAAAGTAACAGACATAGCAGTTTTCTGTCTCGGACCAGAAGACGAGGTTTTGCGAATCGAACAGATGGTCGAATCGGAACGGCATCTGTTTGCCGGACAGGATGGGCTCATCCTGGATTTTGACCCATTTCAAACCGTCGGCCGAACTGTAGGCGAACAGTTCTTTGCCGGTTCCTCCCACCCCCTTGTAACGTTCTTCGGGGGGGACGCCCGGGCGTGTATCGAGCATGGGACAGAAGTTATGTGTGACCGGCGCGACGTTGGCCAGCACGATATTGTTGGCAGTCGTCCCCGCGTATTCGAACAGGCCCAGTTTGGGTTTTGTCCAGGTGATTCCATCAGGGGATTCGGCGACACACGTTCGTTCGTGCTCACTGCCGTCCAGACCCGGTTCCGAGATGCCGCGGTAGTACATACGGAACTTGGCGTGATCCTGAATGATCGTTGTGTAGCCAGCGTGAGGTCCTTCCCAGCGGGCGTCGAAATGAAGCACAGGTCCTTCATCGTGCGGCGCGTGAAGCTGTAGGTGCGCGTTCGACAGTCGCTCGATCAGGAAGCGATCGACAAAAAGTTCACGTCGTGTTCCCAGAGCGATTGGATCAGCGGCTGTCGCCGATTGCGATAAACGCAGATCGACGGGCCCGCAACACGCCGCTAGGAAAAGGATCGACTGCGCAACAGGAAAACGGCGGGATGACGGCCTGGTTTGCTTCATGTTTTACACGATCCCCGGAATGAGTTCGGTGTCTGTCAGCGGGAGCGGTTGGTATAACCTGCCCATGTCGTACTGCGCGTTATCGAGATGATCGAGCAGTCTAAACGGTTTCGAATCGACTGCCAACGAGCCTGTCTCAAATCCCCTTCTGATAGACATGACCAGGGAACCACAGATCATGAAGAGCTACGTGGAATCGTTCGAGCATGGGCCGGGTGGGTGGTTTGGCTGGGTCGATAACGCTCGAGGACCCAAGGCGCTTGAACGGGGGCAAAGCACGGTCATTTCACGCAGTCCCTGGTGGATTGATTACAACCACGCTCCGCCCGGCGCGGGTTACATGCATTTGCTTTTTATGCTGCTGACGAGTGGTCATCCCGGCGAGTATCAGCGCGAGGTGAGTGGCGAGAATCAGTTTACCAAAAGTGGGTTCGGAACCGACTTCACAAATGCTGAGCTGACGTTTCGTTTGAAGGGAGAACTGCGCGCACTCGACACTCAGCTTTACCTGTTGATTCAGGGAATCCATAACGGCATCTGCACCGGTTGGATTCTGACCGGGCAGCCGATCAAGGTGACGGAGGAGTGGTCAGAGCAGCGAATCACGGCAGTGCCCGACGAATCTCAATGGACGTGCCTGGGAAGTCGCCATGATCGCAGTGACTTCTATGGCCGAACCCCTTTGCAGACGGTGCTGGGGGATGTCAACGCGGATATCCTGCTCGTGCTGTATCCCCTGGACATAGCTCCGATGGGACCACTGGAGGGGGACCCTCATCTGCTGCGTCCCGAGAAGGACTATCCCGTGTGGCGCAGTCGCCTGCCAGAAGGTTATGTGGTGCTGGACGAAGTGCGTATTGAAAAGACGTGAGTTTGAATCGGAATGAATCTAGGGGTGGACCGCGCCGTTTGACTTCGGCGAATCTCTGGTCAAATCCCCTAGGCGAATGATTTGGGGCCTTGGAAGCATCGTGCACTGGCCGGGATCTCCGACAACAATTCTTTCCACACTATTACCTGTCAGGTCGAGATTGAATTTTGCTGAGTTGTGAACTTGTGTTCACTTTTTGCTCTGCGGAATGGCGGCCGGGACAGGCCCGCAGCGGCTCTCACCCCGCTCCTTCGGCGTAATGTCGTGCAATTTCTTTACGAGCGCGGACATTCGCTCAGTCCAGCTTTCCTTCAGCGGATCGCAATTTAGCAACAAGCTGACTTGACATTCCGAGCTTGAATGTCGATAATAAACTAACACTAAATTGGTGATAGATAGTGATCTTTCACTGTGACCGGCAAACTCCGTTGTTCTGGCAGGGGCCCCGTCAAGGGGCCGCTCAAGATCCTGGATGGATTCCAATGACACCATTGCTTGCGGAGAAACGAATTCAGACAGAGAAGTTCGCAGCCCCTGTCGCGGGGATGCGGCTTTCGTGCGTGAGTCAATTCACCTTACAAAGCCGCCATTCCATCAATCGCGCTGCGTGGAAGACGATCCGCTGTTGTCGACCGGACGGCGAATCCCCTTCTTCATGATTCTTCGACGGCTTGAAGAGCCGCGAACTTCTTTTCTTTAGCCGCGTCCTGTTGGACGGAAAGTAGTCCCAGGCTCTCGCGGTTCAGTCCAGGTGAATTCATGGTTGCAGCAAATCATCTCTATCAGTCGGTCACAAATTTTGAGACCGGAACCCGTGTTACGAAAACTTTGATGAGCTACGACGACGCTCGCTTTCGACGTGTCAACGCTGTGGCGTTCTGCGGGATCGTCGAACTGTCGGGTCAGGTTGCCACGTACTTCGACAAACTGCTGGCGATCGGCATCGCAGAAAAGGTGGATGGCGTATCGACGGTGGTGGAGTCAATCCGGATCCATTCAGCCGGTCATTCAGTGCGTGACGGCCTGGATTCGCAGTATCACATGCAGGCGGAAGCACCTCCCGCGGTGGGGGACGAGGGCTTTTGCAGGAGATTCGACCTGCCGCATGAGTGAACAGTCACCCCTTGTTTGACCGCTTGAATTGTTTTTTCGCACTAAAAGATCCTCTGTCCATTTGGGAGAATCGGGATGTCTGCAGCTTCCACTCTTGTCCTTAACGATCAGCCATTGTCGTCCACGTATGAGATTCCCGAGAACGTCGCTGAAAATATCCGGCACGCGCTGCGGGGGCTTCAATTCGGCGAAATTACCATTACGGTAAGAAATGGCAGCGTTGTTCAGATCGAACGAGTTGCCAGAAAGCGGCAATTCAAGTCAAATCAGAATGACTAGATGACTGCAGCGGAAGCTGCAGTCATTCGAACCACCGATTTGAATGCTCGCGATGGAAAGGCCTGATTCAGATGCCGTTGAATACAGTTCAGCCGCCGGTCGAAATGGCGGATGGTCATTCTTTGCGGGTACCAGATCGAAACAGTGTTGATTCCAGTGACGAGGGTCCCCTTCCATCTTATCACTCTGCAGATGCAGTCTGGGATTCCATCTGTCGCGAGGCGCGCGACGAAGAGCGGCGTGGTTCCTGCTTGTGCGCGTTTCTAAACGAGACCGTCCTTCAGTCTACTCATCTCGAACAGGCTCTCTCGAGCATTCTGTGTGCAAAGCTGGCGACCGAATCTGTCGGCAAGGATCGCATCCAATCACTGCTGATGGTGGCGTATCAATCCAGTGCCGCCATTCGACTTGCGATCCGTAACGATCTCCAGGCGATTGTGGATCGGGACCCTGTTGCCAAGGGGTACCTGGCTCCTTTTGTGTTCTTCAAAGGGTTTCAAGCGCTACAGGCATATCGGGTTGCGAACTGGCACTGGAATCATGACGGGCAATTTCTGGCGGCCTTCCTGCAGAGCCGCATCTCCGAGGTCTTCGCTGTCGACATCCATCCGGCCGCCCGCATCGGTTCGGGCATTCTCATGGACCATGCGACGGGGATCGTGGTGGGGGAAACGTCGGTGATCGAAGACAATGTCTCGATACTGCACGAAGTGACGCTGGGGGGAACGGGGAAGCAGTCGGGCGACCGGCACCCGAAAGTTCGTCAGGGGGTACTGATCGGGGCGGGAGCCAAGATCCTGGGGAACGTCGAGATTGGCGCAGGAGCCAAGATCGGGGCGGGAAGCGTCGTCCTCGATTCGGTTCCCCCGCACTGCACGGCAGCCGGCGTTCCCGCCCGAATCGTTGCGAGAAACAGTCCCAAGATGCCAGCTCTCGATATGGACCAGCAGTTTCCACATCACTTCGAGGATGGCAGCGGAATCTGAATCGCGCCAGGTTTTCGGTCGAGCGCCCCTGCGTTGA
Source organism: Schlesneria sp. (assembly GCF_036405755.1). Lineage (NCBI taxonomy): Bacteria > Pseudomonadati > Planctomycetota > Planctomycetia > Planctomycetales > Planctomycetaceae > Schlesneria > Schlesneria sp. Next base: position 10,845 of record NZ_DASWWZ010000050.1, on the reverse strand, counting down.
GGCGTGCGGACCGCTTAGGCGTCCTGCGGCGTACGCAGCGTTCCTGTCTGTATCTTCAACAGGAACCCGTCTGCGACCGATTCAGTGGTCGGGAAGAACTTCGGTCCGTGATTTCAGCGGGCTGCGTTGATACAGCGCCTCGGCCTCGGGCATCCAGCGGGTCAGGTCTCGAATTCGTGTCTGATGGTTGGGGTGAGTCGACATGAATTCCGGCGGTGCCTGCCCTCCCCCGGTTGTAGCCGTCATCCGTTCCCAGAATCGAATCGATTCCTTCGGATCATAGCCCGCTGCGGCCATCAGCAGCAGACCCATGTGATCTGCTTCCGATTCATGTTTTCGGCTGTAGCTGAGGATGCCGAACTTGGCTCCGGCATTAAGTACGGAAAGAAGCTGTTGCCGCCGGGAAGCATCCATGTCTCCCATCGAGGCACTCGCCGAGACCAGGCCAATCTGAACCATTTGCTGCTGGGCCATTCGCTCGGCGCCATGATGAGCCAGCGCATGGGCAATTTCATGGCCGACGACCGTTGCGAGCCCCGCATCCGTTTCGGCAACGGGCAGAATGGCCGTGTAGACCACGATCTTACCCCCCGGCAGGCAAAAGGCGTTGACCTGACGATCATGGACCACTTCAAGTTGCCAATCGAAATCCGGGATCGGCGTGCCCACCAGTTTCTGGAAGGACTCATTGCTGGTCGCTTCGATCAGGCGTTCGGCGATCTCGCGAACTTTACTGGCTGCAGGCCCCTGTCTGACGACCTGGGCGTCACTGAGGACTTCGCGGAAAGCCTGGAGACCCAGTTTCGCTTCCTGAGCGGGATTCATCGCCACCACCTGGACACGACCGAAGGGACCCTGCTGGCAACCCCGGACCATGGTGAAACCCACAGCGCAGACGCCGAAAATAATCGGGATCATGCGGACCAGAAGGCCAATCTGCAGGTCGTTGCCTCGTGCAGATCGCCGGGGGTAACGGGGGCCTCCGAAACTCATGCTGATGCGTCCTTTTCACTGTCTTCATACAGGTGATTTTCACGGATATACATTTCGACGGCGCGGGGCACCAGATATCGGATGCTCCGCCCTTCCCGAACCCGTTTGCGGATTTCGGTCGAAGAGAGATCAGATCCGGGCATCGAAACGAAGGTGACCCGTTCATCGACGATGGGGCCGACTGCCTGCCGAAGTGCCTGGGTCCCCGGCAGCGGTCGATCCCCGCGATTTACGGCGACAACGGTCGCCAGTTCGAGGATGCGACGCGGTTCGCGCCACTGTGGGAGGTCATTCAGTGAATCGGCCCCGATCAGCAGGAACAGATCGCGCGATGCGTCCTGAGACTTCACTTGTTCCAGCGTGGTGACGGTGAACGAGGGACCGACGCGGTCCAGTTCGATCCGGCTGATGCGGAACTCAGGGTGCCCTGCGATGGCCAGCTCGATCATGTCAAAGCGGGCCCGGGCGGACGAGATGTTACTGGTCAGCTTGTGGGGTGGTAACGCCGCGGGCACAAACCAGACTTCGTCCAATCGGCACTGCTCGCGGCATTGTTCTGCCAGCACGAGATGTGCGTAGTGAATGGGATCAAACGTCCCACCATAAATCCCCAGCCGCATCGGGCATCCACCTGTGAATCTACGAATACGACGAGGGACCGCGGACGGGTTCGTCCGCGGTACGAGTGCGACAACACTGCATCAGTTCGAAAGCGAGGTCTCATCAGTCGAATTCAATGGAGTGTCCGCATCAGCGGGGGCCGATTCTTCGGTGGCCGTTGCGGCGGTTTCGGATGTCGCCGTTTCGATGCTGGCTTGGGGGCGGGCGGGGAAAGCAAAGGAACGACCAGTGGGACAGCAGGCTCCGTCGGGAGCGCTGATGAGTTCCAGCGAGATCCCTTGTGACGAACAGCCTGCGGCAGGAACCGGGCAGGTGTATGAGTCACCGGCACAGCAGGCGGATTCACCGGTGAATCCCGTCTGGGAGGGCTTTCCGATCAGCGGATATCCATAGTCTGCCAGATCCGGGAACATCGCGACCGCCCCGAGTGCCCCGGCGAACAGAATGACCGGAGTATACAGCACTGCCTTCATCACCCCCGGGCAGCATTGGTTGCACTTGGCGGAGGTGGGAATTGATGGCGAATCCGTGGAGTTGGGGAGGTCGTTACTATTCGTCATGTCTGCCATTCCTGTCACAGGAGAATCGGGATCGAAGGGGCGGATGCCGCCGGATCACTGCATCACTACGAGATCATGATAACGGGTTTTCCTGTTTTGCCAGCCTCAATTCGCAAGCAGAGTCTAACGCTCGATGAAATCGGCATTGTCCTGCTGGGCGAGCATCGAATCGGTCCAGGTCGGATCAACGGAGCGGCAACAGGCGGTCAATCGCTCGGCCGTTTCAGCAAGTTCGTTCTGCCATTCCACAGGGTCGACTCCTACGGGCGTCACCTGCCGGAATTCGTCCAGCAACAGGACCATTCTGAGCAAATGGCGGAAGATTAACCCTTCCTGCCGGCCGAGATCGCGGCTGGAGACAAAGTTGAAGAAATTACCGTTCCAGTTCAGCAATAACTCAGTTGCGACCATGACTGGCTGAACACTGACATCGGTGACGTCGGGATATTCCGAGTCGAACAGCATGCGCAGTTTGTCGGCGAGCGTCGGTGCATACTTTCGTTCTTCCGGGGGGATATCCGGATCAAACTCGGGATAAAGGTCCGAAGCGGGGAGCAGCCCTCTTTGAACGATCTCCATATCCAGTCGTTCCAGGGCGAGCGGACCCGGGGGCAGTCGGAACGGAGGCGGAACGCGAACATGGCGGATCAGCGCGCGGGGAAGTTCCAGGACGCTTTCAAATATCAGCATTCGCTCAGTCCAGTCAGCCAGTCCGAGATGTTCCAGCAGAAACATCCCATAGACCGGATTCAGGCTGCGAAATGCGAAAAGTTGTTCCAGGCGTTCGGTCGGCTCCGCGAGTTGCGGTCGGTAGCGGTTCTTTTCCCGTTCTTCCACGGCCCGGTCGATTTTCTTACCCGTTTTGGCTTCGTGTTTGGCGTCCACCGACTTCTGCAAGTGCTTCGACAGCCACGTCGACTTGCGGGTTTCTTCTTCTGCCGGGGGCGCCGCAGCGGCCGCCGCGTTGGGGGGCGTCGGTTGAGTCGGGCTGGGAGGTGCGGGAGGTTCCGGGGTGAGCTTGACGAAATCACCTGCGTGCAGCGAGATCAGCATGCGTTCCAGATGTTTTTCGGCCGCTTCCAGTTGCTTCGGCTCCATCAATCGCTTCTGGACCAGACGTCGCAGACGATCGACTTCGGGTGAGAGTTGAAGCATGTAAGCCAGCAGGCGCCAGGGGAGCGGACCCCGACTGACGAGATCGCCGGGCGTCGCGAAACGGAGCTTCTCGAATTGCTGTTCGTTCCAGTACTGCCGGTTGGGGTTCCGCGTCGGCATCTTCTTTTTGAGTGCTTTTTTGGCCTTGAGCAGCCCGAAATCTTTGGTGTCTTCGGGGATCGAATCATATTGTTCGCGCCACCGAAGAATGCGGACGTCGTCTTCATGCGCCAGAGCGAAGACGTGACCTTCCGTGTCGTACTGAGGGCGTCCTGCACGACCAAAAATCTGATGTGCGGAACTTGCATCGATCAACTTCAGATCACCGGGCTTCCCCTTCATCAATGAGGGGAGGACGACCGAGCGGGCAGGAAGATTGATTCCCGCTGCCAGCGTTTCCGTACAGACACAGATCGTAAGCAGTTTCTGCTGGAAGAGGTCTTCGACGATCTTTTTATATTTTGGCAGCAGACCGGCATGATGAACGCCAACACCGCGCATCAGCAGTTGCTTCAGTTTGGGGCCGACCCCCTGTTTCCATTCGTACTTTTCCAGCGCGGCGACCAGCTTTTTCTGCTGACCACTCGCCAGCATCGACTTGCCTTTCAATTCCTCCGCCACATTCCAGCATTCGTCCCGGTTGAAGCAGAAGACAAGTGCCGGGGTCTTTCGCTGGACTTCATCACCTGCTGCCATGTCCTCCAGGTGGTCCGTCAGCAGCGCATCACTAATCCAGTGAAACTGCAGCGGAATCCGGCGATCCGTGCTCTGCACCAGTTCGAGTGGACGATCGTGCGTTCGGCTGCACCACGAGATGAACTTGGCAGAATTCCCGATCGTTGCCGACAACAGCATCAGGCGAACGTGCTTGGGGAGCAATGCCAGCGAGAATTCCCAGACGATCCCGCGTTCGGGATCGGAGAAATTGTGGAATTCATCCATGACAACGGCCGAGACGCGGTCAAAGTCCAGCGCCAACGGGGTCGCGGGTCCGGATGGGCTGGCCTCTTCTTCCGCCAGTTCTTCAACCAGTTCGTCATCCCACCCGATCAGATCCTTGTAGGAATGAAGCCCCCCGGCATGGTGCTTGGCCGATTCCGCCTTCAGGTGTTCCGCAGCGATCTGCCGGACTTTTTCCGCGGCCGCCTCTTCATGAGCGGCCCAGTGCGAAGTCAGCAGGCGGTTCAACAGGATTTCTGCGACGACGACCAGCACGTTCGCCTGTGGGTTAACTCGTCGGTTTCCCGTCACAAGTCCCACCTGATCTCGACGGAACCCCCAACGTTCGGCCGAGTCTTGCAACTCGGAAAACTTCTGGTCTGTCAGCGCGATCAGAGGCGTGGTGTAGTAAATCGTCTGACCGGTGTGGAGCGCCTCGAAGGCGGCGGCTTCAGCGATCAGGGTCTTACCGGTTCCCGTGGGGGCACAGACCATGACTCCCTGCGTGGACTCAAACCAGGCCAGCAGGGCTTCTTCCTGAACGGGATAGGGGACGTAAGGCAGCGAATCGAGATAGCGGAGAGCCAGTTCGTCGCGAGAAATCGTTCCGGGGGGCGGGGTATTCATACCAGTATCATAGCCATTTCCGCCCAAAAGTGTGCCATACCATACGCAGTAATTCTGAGCCGGACGAATCGTCGTGCAAGCGGGATGGCACATGGTGGAAGGGACTGCCGCTGGGGAAATGCAGTGCGATCACTCCCCTGCACTTGCTGACTCTCATCGACTTTCGTTACCTCGATCTTAAACACCACGGATGAGACAGGGATCGGGCTGACGGAACGCGTCGTTGCATCACCGTGACGAATTCGTTCGGTTCTCTCGCCTGTGCTGGCCGCTTATGAGAAGATGACTGTGCATCTTCAACGAAAACGAACAGCGGCGGCTGCGATGGACCGAGCGGCATGGGTTCGCTCAGATGAAAACTCCCCGACGAACATGGAACCGGTGAATTGACCCAATTGAATTCGACTCGTTTCATCCTTCAAACCTTACGTCACTTCTGGCGTACCAACCTGGCCGTCATGTTCGGTGTGGTGGCGGGAACCGCCGTGATCACCGGGGCGCTGATCGTCGGCGATTCCGTCCGGTGGAGCCTCCGACAAATGACCCTGGAACGGCTCGGCAAAATTGACTTTGCCCTGACTGGTCCGAGATTCGTCCGTGAGAATCTGGCAGATGAACTCACGAAAAGTCCCGCATCGGCTAAGGATCAGACTGCAGACGCGGTCGGGCCGATTGCCCCTGCGATTGTCATGCGAGCCGGACTGCAGTCGAAGCGGGACGACACCGTACGCCGTGCCGGACAGGTCAACGTTTACGGGTTTGATGATCGAGCGTGGTCGCTCGTCAACGTGGAAGGTGACAGGCTTGATCCACCGCAAGGGGACGGAATTGTATTGAACGCTCGAGCGGCGGAAGCGGTCGGAGCAAAAATTGGTGACGAGGTGACACTGTGGATCGAGATACCCAGCGCGGTACCGCGTGACACTCTGCTCGGGAAGAAGGACAACGACTCTCAGGAGATTACGCTGAAGGTCAGCGCGATCGCACCCGAGACGACCGGGGCAGCCCGACTGGGACTTCTTCCGACTCAGGCATTACCCCTGAACGCCTTCGTTGATTTGCATGTGCTCCAGGAACGACTAGGGTTGGAAGAGGTGAAGCCCTCCCGTCGCGATCCGACAGGCAAGCCCGCGCGTGTGAACACACTGTTCAACCAGGACCTGACAACGACGGGATCTGATCCACGTGCGCACGGGGAGCGATTGCAGCGATCGCTTGAACAGACATGGACTCTTGCGGACTTAAGTCTGCGGGTGATCGACAATGAACAGTTTGGCGGCGTTGTTCTCGACTCGGAACAGATGATTCTGGAGGACAAACTGGTGGAGGCGGCGGAGACCGCTGCGGCCGAGCTGAATCTGGCTACATCGCCCGTCATGGTCTACCTCGCCAACAAGTTATGGAACCCAAGTGTCTACGTCCCGGGAAAAAGACCGGGCTACTCGATGTACTCGGCCGTCGCGGGACTCGATGTCCTGGATCTTGATGGCACACCCTTCTCCGGTTTCGAATTCGTCGGCGAGAAACCGACTCAGTGGGGTGAGGGGGACGTCATTCTGAACGAGTTTCTGGCTACGGATCTTCAGGCCAAAGTCGGAGACACCATTCATTTCACCTACCACACCATCGGGTCCCGAGGCGAACTGCCGGAACTGGAACGAACGGTGACCGTGCGCGGCATCGTGGCCATGACCGGCGCTGCGATTGACCGAACTCTGACCCCCATCGTGAAGGGAATTACGGACGTCGCTTCGCTGGCGGATTGGGACCAGCCTTTCCCGATGGATCTCGATGCGGTGACACCTCGCGACGACGAATACTGGGACAGCTACCGTGCCACGCCGAAGCTCTTCATGCCGCTCAAGACGGCTCAGACACTCTGGCCCAGTCGCTACGGATCGCTGACGTCACTTCGTCTAGCACCTCGCGAATCCGTTCCGGAGTCGGAAAGGAAGGACGCCACCCAGCGTACACACGAGCAGTTCACGGAGAAGTTGCTTTCGAAAATCGAGCCCGTGGAAGTCGGTTTGGCCTTCCAGCCACTGAAGGCGATTGGCCTTGCCGCGGCGAGTGGGGCGACGGATTTCTCGGGTTTGTTCGTCGGGTTCAGCCTGTTTCTGATCATCGCGGCCATGATTTTGATCGGCCTGCTCTTCCGACTGGGAATCGAGCAGCGGGTTCGGGACCTGGGGTTGCTGGGGGCAGTCGGCTTCTCGGCCCGACAGGTGCAGAGGCAGATGTTGCTCGAAGGATCGGCAACGTCACTCGTCGGGGGGCTGGTGGGTGTGCTGGTGGGTGTCTGGTACGCCAGGCTGATGATCTACGGACTGACGCACTGGTGGGTGGAAGCGGTTGGAACAAAATATCTGTCCCTCAAAATCCAGCCCCTGTCGCTTTTCACAGGATTTGCGATCGCCATCGGGGTTGCACTCCTGGCAATCTGGTGGGCACTGAGGCAGCTCAAACCATTGAGCCTTCGTGAGCAACTTGCAGGGGTGACAGAAAAGGACATTGACGTCGTGGCGCAGCGAAAGCGCGCTCAGCGAGTGATGAGGCGAGCCATCATCTGCACGGGACTGGCGGGCTTGCTGATGGCCTGTGCCGCAGTGGGGGTCTTGCCCGCTCCGGCGGCTTTCTTCGGAATTGGGATCCTCTTGCTGACCGCCTCGTTGTCGTTCTTGTCATCGCGACTGCAGAGTGACGAAGGCAACGGCGTGCGTGGGACCGGATCCATGGCTCTCGGACGTCTCGGGCTGAGGAATGCCGCCCGTCAACGCAGTCGAACGGTGATGACGGCTGGCATGATCGCAACTGCCACGTTTCTGATTATCACCGTGGCGGCATTCCGTCGAGATCCGACAAATGAATTGCCGGTGAAGTCTTCTGGTAACGGGGGATACACACTCGTCGCGGAATCGAGCAGTCCCCTGCTCTACGATATCAATACACCCGAGGGGCGTCAGAAACTGCAACTCAATCCACCGGAAGGTTCTCCGGGTGCGAGCGCACTGGCGGCGATGCATGTAGTCCCGTTTCGGGTCAAGCCGGGCGAAGATGCGAGTTGCCTGAACCTTTACCAGACGAAGGTCCCCACAATTCTGGGAGTTCCTCAATCGATGATTGACGAAGGCCGCTTCGCGTTCGCGATGGGGTCTTGGAGCGCACTCAATGAATCATTAACCCCGTCGGCCGTGCCCGCGTCTGCGGAGAGTTCGCCGAAGCCGGAGGAAACAGGGGCCACAGCCCGAAACGGATTGAGCGTTCCCAACATCCCGGTCCTCGGTGATTTGAACACCTTGATGTTTTCACTTCATAAGGGGATGGGAGCCGCCATCGCTGTTCCCGATGAAAATCATCCGCGGCACCAGTTGATCGTGAAGGGGATGTTTCAGGACAGCATTTTCCAGGGAGTCCTGGTCATGTCGGAGGAGAATTTTCTGAAGCTGTATCCCGAGCAGAAAGGCTTTCGATACTTCCTGATCGAAGTCCCACCCCAACAGGCGGAAGCGGCTGCGGCGCTCCTCGAAACCGAACTGGCGGAATACGGGTTCGATACGGAACCCGTGGCCGAACGGCTTGCCCGGTTCCTATCTGTGCAGAATACGTATCTGTCGACGTTTCAGACACTCGGAGGCTTAGGCCTGTTCCTGGGAACATTTGGACTTGCGACGGTCATGTTGCGGAACGTGCTGGAGCGGCAGAAAGAACTCTCGCTGCTGCGTGCCGTGGGCTTCCGCCAGCGCGGTGTCGCGATGCTCGTGCTCTGGGAGAATGCGTTTATTCTGCTGTGGGGCCTGCTTGCCGGTGCCGGATCCGCACTGTTGGCGACCGCCCCGAATCTGGTGAGTCGCGGAGGCGGGCTGCCCGCAGGTTCCATCTCAATCCTGCTGCTGATCGTGTTTGCAACCGGGATGATGGCGGCAGCCTTCGCTGTCCGCTCTGCCATCCGACTACCGATCGTTGCAACGTTACGAGGCGAGTAGGAATCGAGAAACAGGAAAGCGGAGCATGGGGCACGCTGATCGCCGGGCAGCGCATGACGAGTCAGCTTGCCGCCGCTTCGGCCAACCATTCGACAAACTGTGGATGCCCGGTCAGCTGTTTTGACAGCGAAGGATCCGCAAAGATGCGGACTCGTTTGACGTAGTCATCGAACTGAGTGCGGGCGAGCGCATTGACGACCGGCGAGACATGGCTGAGCGGGTAATACTTCCGCTCCTTGGGGTAGTAAATATCGACTTTAAATTCGACTTCCTTGTGGATCGGAGGTGCGTCGATCAGGACTGCGACGGGCCCGATGTTGCAGGACAGTTCGTGTGCTACACGTTCGGACAACCGTTCCGTCATGCGCTGCAGATCCGCGTAGGGACGTCCGGCAATTTGGCGGTAAAGTTCAGGCGTCTGATAGAGACTCAGCTCCAGGACTCGCTTGTAGAGCCGGCGTTTGGAGCCAAACAGCCCTTCCAGCAAGGGAGCGACGTCGGTTCCGGTACCGGCTTCACGAAGTTGCCGGATTACATCGAACTCACTCTGCTGGAACAGGACCGGCAGGTCGAGCGACTTGTGGAGTTCAAAGAAACTACGGGCAAACATACACGTTGACGAACGGACTGCATGGTGCCAGTAGACTTCGCTGAACATCACATAGCGAGCAAAGACCATCAATTCCGCAGCGGTCTTCCCCTTGGAACTGATGGCGAGACCATCCCCGGCCTCGTTGACCAGCAGGGATTGGATGAGTCTTGCTCGGTCGAAATTTCGTCCATAAGGGACGCCCGAATGAAGGCTGTCTCGTTCGAGGTAGTCCATCTTGTCGATGTCGATCGGTCCCGACAGGATCGACCGGGTCAGGCTGAGTGACGGAGACTGAGTCTTCGCAACCAGGACGTCCAGCACCTCTTCGGCTGTGATTCCCCATTCCGATCGGAGGACGGCACCCAGTTCTCGATCCGGTGAGAGAAACTCGGCGGCGAACTGTTCGTGAGGGGGAAGGTCGACGAGTCCCATATCTTCGATGGGATGGCAGAAAGGCCAGTGACCCAGGTCGTGCAGCAAAGCGGCGACGATCAGAACTTCTGCCTGGTGCGGAGAAACCGCCGCCGCGAATCGTTCGTCTTTGCCCAGCTGCCACAAAAACTTGAGTGCATTGTGAAAGACACCCAGTGCATGTTCAAACCGGCTATGGGTTGCACCGGGATAGATGCGGGACGCCAGCCCGAGCTGAGAGATGTGGCGCAATCGCTGAAACTCGGCTGTGTCGACGATCGAACGGACTCGCGGAGTGAACGGGACATCCAGTTGATGCGGAATTCGGACCAGTGGGCCACCCGCTTGGAGATCGAACAGTTCAGGAATCGAGCGATACGGATGCGACATCGTGAGGACGTGCGCCTTTCAGGATTGCATGATGATGGAGTCGGTCCACTGTTGTTTTACCGAATCTCATTTCGATTTGAGAGGTATGGGAACACGGAACCAAAGATCCGCCGGCGATCTCAGCTCGACCGGACGCGATAACCGATCTGCGTCAGCGTTTTCAGGGCACGTTCTGTCTGGTCCCCCTGGAGTTCGATGACGTCGCCATCGATGGTTCCCCCTGCTCCGCAGGCATTTTTCAACTGCGTTAGCAGCTTTGGCAGATCATTCTCCTTTGCCGGAAGTCCTTTGATCAGCGTGACCAGTTTTCCCTTCTTGCGTTTCTCGGTGGAGAGCCGAGCGGTCTGCTTGCCGGGATCGGTCCAGCCTGGGGCGACTTCGACAGGTGGACACTGGCATTCGGTCTCTGGGCGATCACAGCGTTCACAATGGGGCGGGCGATCGAAAATCGTTCCTGTGAGAAGTCCCATGGATTCAATCCAGCCAAAAACGATGGGGGTGGACGAGATTTGTCGCGAGTCTACTATCCGCAAATCGGATGCCTGAGGACTCGCTGGAAGCAGAAGTCGGCCAT